>JASFQI010000007.1:0-35642 GCA_050115555.1 Desulfobacteraceae bacterium | reverse complement strand
AACTCCACCAGGGGGTTTCCGTCCAGCCAGGCCATGAGGTTCTCGGTCCCCAGGGCGTAAGCGGCCACGGACTTCCCCTTGAAGACCGCTTTTTTCCGGTTCGTGACGGCCCCGCTCTGGACGAGCTCCATGAGGGGATCCGTGAAAAACGGCGAGTGGATCCCCAGGTGGCGCTTGCGGGAGAGGTGACGGGCCAGGGCGTCGAAGAGCGGACCCACGGAGAAGGCCAGGCAGCACCCGTCCTGAATGAGCGTGGCCATGTTGCGCCCGATCTTGTCGTGGACGTCGTCCACGGGCCACCGGGGAAAAGTGATAGGGGGCTCCGAGGTCTCCACGAGGAGGTCGAACTCGGTCTCGTGGACAAAGGTGTCCCCCATGGTCCTAGGAATGCGGGGGTTGATCTCGCCCACCACCAGGGAGGCCTTCTCCATGGCCTGACGGGCCACGTCCACGGCCAGGCCCAGGCTCGCGTAGCCGGACGCATCAAACGGTGTGATCTGAACAAAGGCCACGTCGATGTCCAGGGTTCCGGACTCCATGAGCAAGGGCACGCGCGAGAAAGGGCAGGGGATCAGGTCCACGCGTCCCTCGTGAATGGCCTCGCTGGCGATCCAGCCGGCAAAGAAGGTCTTGAGCCGGAACTTTTCCGTGTACTTGTCCGAAATAGAGACGGTCTCCCCCAGGCTCACGAGCTGGATGAGCTCCAGGTCCCGAAGGTTCGATGCATTGGATGCGTTGAGGGCCTTGACAAGGGTCCGGGGTTCGGCCACCCCTGTTCCGAGAAAGATGCTCATGCCCGGGCGGATATGGGAGAGGACCTCTTTTTGAGATGAGATTTTCTTTTTCCAGGCAGCCTCGGACGACATGGATTTTCTCCTGGGAGACGGTCGGGTCAGGTCAGCCTGTAGCCGTTGGGCACAGGTTCGTTGTCCGCGTAAACTCGGCTTTGTTCGTTCAGGGCGAACCGGCCGCGGGCGATCATCTCCACGGTCCGTGGGAAGATGGTCCAGTCCCCCACCTCTTTGAGCCGGTTTTGGTGCTCATCCGCCACACGGGCCAGCCGGGCCGGATCGGACCGAAGGGTCTCGAGGGGTTCGGGCAGGGTGACCTGAACCGGATCGGAGACCATAAGCAGGGGGCCTGTGTCCACGCCCTGATCGGTCCAGAGTGTGGAGGCGCGAAGCTCGATTTCCCCGGCTGCAATGGCATCGCGCACGGCGTGATCGCCCACGAATTTACGGGTGCCGTCCGGGTTGATCACGGACAGGTCCGCGGGATGAACGTTGACGCAACCCCGGAGTGTAATGTAACTCATGTACCCGCCCAGGGCGATCACGTCGATGTCAAAGGCCTTGACCAGGGTTTCCGGCACCCGGTCGAACGCCTTGCGGGCGGCCATGCCATCCGGGGTCGTCACGGTGCGTCGTACCCCCCGAAGCCGGTGGAAGGCGCGCACGTCATAGCTCGCGTAAGGAAGCCCGTGTTCCAGGGCAATCGCCTCCCCTCGGGAGGCTCCATCCGAGCGGTCGCTGAAGACAAACACAACCTCAAAGGGGGCGGTGCCCTCCTGTTCCCGGAGCTCCCGCTCCCGCTCGAGGAGTTTGAGGATGTTCGTTCCGGAGCCGGACATGAGCGCGGCGACCCGCATGGGGCGTCCAGCCTTGTCGGAATCGAAGATGGGCGTCAGGGCCATGGGACGTCCTTTCAAGGGTTGTCCGCCGGCTCGGTCGGCCCGGCGAACCGTTTTTTGATTACGATACCCCAAAATTGGCGGTAGCGCAAAGCACAAAGCCGGACATTCGACCCTGATTAGGCACGGAGGAGAAGACACGATGATCGTAAGAAATCTGAGCGACCGGGAGGTGATGGAAACCACGTATCGGGCACACGGAGGAGCCGTGGCACAGATGATCCTGGACCGGCGTGTGCTCCGGGAGATCGGGTTTCTCGCTATTGCTACCCTGCCCGCGGGCAACAGAATTGAATCCCACGTGGACCCTATGGAGGAGATCTACATCGTGGTGAGCGGGACCGGGGTCATGGGCGTGGGCGAGGAGGAGCGGGAGGTGGGGCCCGGCGATGCCGTGTGGATTCCCGCGGGGGACCCCCACGAGCTCCTGGCCACGGGCGAGGAGCCCTGTGTGGTCCTGGTGGTGGCCTCTGATCGTTTCTAGAATCGCCGACGGTTCCAAAGCTTCGACAGGTATCGGAGCAGGTTTGCCGGGCTGCGTGGGATTGAGGGCAGAAACGTGCCGAAGGCGGCTGAATGAAATAAGGGCTGCTGTTACGAGCACGAATCACGAACCACGAACACGGCCCTCCCGACGGTTCCCCCGCCGCCTCCGCTCCAGGGGCGAACGTGATCGTCCTCTCGGTGGGTCTACGGTGGTAGAGGGTAGAGTGTGCCACGGGTGCTGGAAAGGCCAAAATCGGTTCTCTTACGAGCACGAATCACGAACCACGAACACGGCCCTCCCGACGGTTCCCCCGCCGCCTTCGCTCCAAGGGCGAAGTTATCATCCCCTCGATGGGTCTACGGTGGTGGAGGACCGAATGATGCCGCAGGGGGCTGAACGAAACAAGGGTCATGCCTTTACGAACACGAATCACGAACCACGACCACGGCCTTCCACCCTTTCTTGACAAACCGTGGATTCGGCCTCTATAACTCATTCAGTCCTTTCAACAAGGAGAGCCCCATGGAGCTCGAGCCGCGATGCCGCGACAAGGTGCTGCGTCTGATGAAAAAGGGCGTGGACATTCCAAACCCGCTCTCCATCGATGTGGGGGAGGAGGTCGACCCCGAGCGCATCTCCGGGGTGGGCGTGCGGATCGACCCCGGGTGCCGGATCTACGGTCCGGACACGGCGATGGGCCCGGGCGCACGCATCGGCCGGGAAGGGCCTGTCACGATCGAGAACTGTCAGCTCGGGCCGGGCGTTGAGCTCAAGGGCGGCTATGCCCGGGAGACGACGTTCCTCGAGAGGGCCTCGGCGGGGCTGGGAGCGCAGATCCGTGAAGGGTGCCTCCTCGAGGAGCAGGCCAGTGTCGCGCACTGCGTGGGCCTCAAGCAGACCATCCTGTTCCCCTTTGTCACCCTGGGAAGCCTGATCAACTTCTGCGACTGCCTCATGGCCGGAGGCACGAGCCGGCAGAACCACAGCGAGGTGGGGAGCTCGTATATCCACTTCAACTTCACGCCGGACGGGGAGAAGACCACGGCCTCGCTCATCGGGGATGTCCCGCGCGGCGTGATGCTCAACCAGTCGCCCGTTTTTCTCGGGGGGCAGGGCGGCATGGTAGGGCCCCTGTGCGTGGCCTACGGCACGGTGGTTGGGGCGGGCTCCATCCTGCGCCGGGACGTGCTGGAGGAGAACAAGCTCGTGATCGCGCCCACGCCCCGAAGCGGTACCATCGATTTCGTTCCCCGTGTGTACTCGGGGGTGACCCGGGTTGTGGAAAAGAACCTACGGTACCTGGCGCACCTGATGGCGCTCGAGCAGTGGTACAAGCACGTCCGTTATCCCTTCTTCGCGCAGGAGGAGATCGGCGGGGCCGTGTACGAAGGGGCTCGAAACCGTATCCGCGAGGCCCGTGGCGAGCGGCTCAAGAGACTCCGGACCATGTCCGCGCACATGGTTGCTGCGCTCGAACGAAACCAGGCGGGGGATCGCACCGCCGCCAGGAAACGCGAGTTTCACGAGCGCCTGGACGAACTGACCGCCCTCTTCGACGAGGATGAAGGAGCCTCGCCCGGCCTGGAGCATCGGGACGCCTTTCTCGAGGACCTTCATGCCTCGGGGCCGGTCCGCGCGGGGGCCTATGTGGAGGCGATCCAGGCCCTGCCGGCGGAGTCTTCCGCCCGAGGCACGCAATGGCTCGAGGAGATCGTGAAGGACCGATGCTCCCGGGCTGCTTCGCTCGTTCCTTCTCTCCACCTTTTTCGCAGTACCGGCGCATAGCATGGGCACTCTCTTTGGTACAGACGGGATTCGAGGGGAAGCGAATTCTCCTCCCGTGGACGGTCCCACGGGGTTCGCCCTGGGGCGGGCCCTCGTGAAACGCCTTGAATCCGACAGCACCGGTGATCGAAACGTGCGCGTGGTCCTGGGCAAGGACACCCGGCTTTCCGGCGACATGCTGGAGAGTGCCGTGGCCGCAGGCATCGCCTCTGCGGGTGGGGACGTCCTGCGGGTGGAAGTGCTTCCTACGCCCGGGGTGGCTTTTCTCACACGAGCCCTGAATGCGGACGCCGGCGTGATGATCTCGGCCTCGCACAATCCCTACCGGGACAACGGGTTCAAGGTCTTTTCAAATCAGGGGACCAAGCTCTCGATCAAGGAGGAGGCCTTGGTAGAGGAGGGGATCCTGAACGATTCGGCGAGCGGTTCCACCGCCACCCCGGTCGTGGATCCGGGCCGGATTCACCGTGTGGAGGATGCCCGCGACCGATACATTTCCTTTCTTCGAGATACCTTCCCCCCGGACCTTACCTTGAAAGGCGTTCGTATGGTTTTGGACACGGCCAACGGCGCCGCCTCCCGGATCGCTCCGGCCGTGTTCAAAGGCCTGGGCGCCGACGTGGAAGTGATCCACGATCAACCGGACGGACGGAACATTAACGAGGACTGCGGGTCCGAGCACACCGAAAGCCTCGCCTCCCGGGTACGCGGGACCGGTGCCCACCTGGGTCTCGCCCTGGACGGGGACGGAGACCGCCTGATCGCGGTGGACGCCTCCGGGCAGAGGCTCACCGGGGACCAGGTCCTGATGATTGCGGCCGCCGAACTCCTAAAGCAGGGTGCCCTGGCAGGCGACCTCCTGGTGACCACGGTCATGAGCAACCTGGGGCTCACCGAGGCCTGTCTCCGCCTGGGGCTTCGGCACCATGCCTCCGCCGTGGGAGACCGTTTCGTGCTGGAGGACATGCAACGGCTGGGGGCCGTACTCGGCGGTGAGGAGTCGGGGCACATGATTTTCCTGAACCACCACACCACCGGAGACGGCACCCTGAGCGGGCTGCAACTCCTCGCCTGCATGGTCCGCAACCGTGCAACCCTCTCGGATCTCGCATCGGTCATGGATGTCTTTCCACAGTCCCTCGTGAACGTGGAGGTGTCCAGCAAGCCGGACATTCAAACACTCCCCGGTGTGGCCCTGGCGATCCGCGACGTGGAAGAGGAGCTGGGTGAACAGGGGCGGGTTCTGGTCCGCTACTCCGGGACGCAGAAGATGTGTAGGGTCATGGTGGAAGGTCCGAGTGACGAGGTGACGCGCAGGGCCGCACAGCAAATCGCCGAAGCCGTGCGCGAAACCATCGGGTGAAGGCCTTTCGCCCTTGAGGGGCAACGGAATTCGTGCCTGTGAGCGCCGCTCGAACCGCGTTCCGCTTTCCCGTTTTGCCTTGACCCCTCTGGTGTGTTTCCCTATAGTACATTTTTTGCCTCGCTTCGTCGGGTGAGTGACGCGGCAGGGCCGCGCTCGCGCCATGAACGCCTGAATGACGCACGGAAAGGACCCATTCCGTTGCTGCACCCCGCCGGATTGAAAGGGCCTTGAAGCTTCACCACGAAGCATGTGAAGAACACGAAGAACGCTTGAGGTTTTATACAAGGGGTTCCACACGGAGGGTTCGATCAGAACTCCGGGTCCCCGGAAAACGTCATGAATGGGGAGGTTATCTATGGGAAAAGTCGGAATTATTGGAGTTGGACAAAGCTCCTTTGTGCGAGGCTACCCCGGCTCCGTCCGGGAGCTCGCCTTCGAGGGGTTTCGGGACGCCATGAAGGACGCGGGCGTCGCGACCAAGGACATCGGGGCATCCGTGATTTGCTCGGCGCCCGAATACGACAAGCAGCGGTCCCCGGCCGGAGTTTTCGCCGAGTACCTGGGGCTCACACCACAGCCCACCTTTTACGTGGAGAGCCTGTGCTCGTCGAGCAGCATGGGGTTGAGGCTGGCCTACTCCCTGATCGCCGCCGGTCTCCACGACATGATCGCGGTGATCGGGTTTCAGAAGATGAGTGAGATCTCATCAGCCGAGAGCCAGGAGCGCATGGGACGGGGCGCCGACATCCAGTGGGAAAGCCCCTTCGGCACTATGATGCCGGCTTACTATGCCATGTATGCCCGCAACCACATGGCCACCTATGGAACCACGTCCGAGGACCTCGCCCTGATTCGTGTCAAGTCGGCCACGTACGGGCAGATCAACGAAAAGGCCGTGTACCGGAAGCCCGTCACGTTCGAGATGTTCTCCGACCCGGAGAGCCCCATGTCCGGACCCGTGGCCAGCCCGCTTCGCGTGGGCGACTGCTGCGCGAACGCCGACGGCAGCTCCTGTATGATCGTGGCCAGCGAAGAGAAGGCCAAGGCCCTGAGCGACAAGCCTGTCTGGATCCTGGGTTTGGGTGCCGCTTCCACGGCCGTGAACCTTGCCGGGCGCGACATGTTCAACGGTCTGAGTGTGGGCATCGAGGCCGGGAAGCAGGCCTATAAGATGGCCGGGATCACCCCTAAGGACATTGACGTGGCAGAGGTCCACGACTGCTTCACCATTGCGGAGATGATGGCGTATGAGAACCTGGGCTTTGCCAAGCCCGGCGAAGGCAAGGACCTGATTCGAGGCAAGGAAACGTATAAAGAGGGAAGCATCCCGGTCAATGTGGACGGCGGGCTCCTGTCCAAGGGACACCCCATCGGGGCCACCGGCGGCTCCCAGATGCGCACCATTGTGCTCCAGCTTCGCGGAGAGGCCGGCGACATCCAGGTGAAGGACCCGGAGATCGGCTTGGTGCACAACATCGGGGGAGTGGGTCTGTACGGAAACGTCACGATACTCGGGAGGTAACCCATGGCGAAGAAAGAGATCGATGCTCGATTTTTGAAATTTGGAACGGTCCCCTTTACTGCCACCACCAAGGTGAACGACTTCATCGACTACCTGGGACAGGGAAAGGTCATGGGGACCCGGTGCAAGGACTGTGGACTGGTGTTTTTTCCGCCTCGTGCGGACTGCTATCAATGCCTGGCCAGCAACATGGAGTGGTTTGAGGTGAGCGGCAAGGGCAAGCTGGTGAGTTTCAGCAAGCTGGAGTATGCCCCGCAGGGCTTCGGTGACGACCTGCCTTATGCCATTGCGCTGTTGGACTACGGGGACTACAAGGTCTTCGGCCGGATCGCGTCCAGCGTCCCGGAGGATAAGATCGAGGTAGGCATGGACATGGAAACCGTGGTGAACGAGCTGCCCAACGGGCAGGTCAACTACGTGTTCCAACTTCCTTCATAAAAGGGACGCATAGACTGAGCTAGATCCTACAAAACACACGAGACGACGAAGACACGAAACTTTTTCCCCTCTCCGACCCAAAGAAAACAGGTCTCTCGGTTTCGTGCTCTTCGTCCTTCGTGTGGACCCGTTCCCCAGCCCAGGGTTCGGAGCCGCTTCGCCTCGAAGTCCCTACCCGGACTTCTTACCCGCAACCGCAGGTTTTTCGACACCCCCGAACGCCATGAACGATATACCCCGCTACACCGGGTCCACATGGATCGAGATCGCCATCGAGACCCACCCCGATGCGCAGGAAGCGGTGAGCGCATTCCTCATGACCGAGCTGGGCTGTGACGGCGTAGCTGTGGATCCTCCCGAAGGCACGATCCTCAAGGCGTACGTTCCTGGAGACCGGGACCCAGAGGGGCTGCGGGTGAGGATCGAACGGTTCCTGTCGCGGCTCGAGGGGTACTTCCCGAACATCGCCCCCCCGAAGCTCTTCCTGCGCTCCATCGAGGACCCGGACTGGCGTGTGGCCTGGAGGCGCTTTTTCCACCCGGAGCAGGTCACCCCCGGTCTTCTCGTGCTGCCCGCGTGGGAAGAGGCCCCCTTGAACGCAAAAGGCCATGTCCTTCGCGTGGATCCGGGTCCGGCCTTCGGCACGGGGCAGCACCCTACCACCCGCATGTGCCTGGAAGCACTGGAAAATTTTGCTCCCGCAGGCCCTTGGGATCTCCTGGATGTGGGCACGGGCAGCGGCATTCTGGCGATTTACGGGGCCATGCTCGGTGCCGCCCCTGTGACCGCTCTGGACACCGACGAGGAGGCCCTTCGCTGGGCCGAGTGGAACATCCGCCTGAACAACGTGGCCACGGCCATTGGGCTTTCATCGGAACCCCTAGAAAACTGGACCGCCCCGTTCGACGTGGTCACGGCCAACCTGATCCTGGAGGTCATCGTCGACCTCCTGCCCTGTTTTCCCCGGGTGGTTCGCCCCGGCGGGTACCTGGTGCTCTCCGGCCTGCTGGAAGATCAAGTGGACCCCCTGGCGCCCAGCCTGGTTCGGTTGGGTTTTTCCCCGGTGGAGGTCATGAGGCAGGAGGAATGGGCATGCATGGTCGTGCGCGCGGCCGGAAACCCGCTCACATAGGGAGAGGGATGAAACCGGGACGTGACGGGAGCATTTCGGTCTGAAAGCATAGGGAAGCGGAAAGAGAAGGCATGAGACGATTCTTCGTGGAACGGATGGCGCCGGAAGACGATCAGGTACGGGTGACCTCCCCGGAAGCGGACCATATCACGCGCGTGCTTCGCATGGGACCGGGTGACCGCCTCATCCTGATGGACGGAACCGGCACGCGCTTTCAGGCCGTGATTCGATCCACCCGTCCGGGCGAGGTCTTGCTGGGCCTGGAACGATCCCTTCCCGCCCCGTCCCCCTCCCCTGTCGAGATGACACTCTGTGCATCCCTGCTCAAGTCCCGGCCCATGGATCTTATGATCCAGAAGACCTCTGAGCTGGGCGTGCATCGAATTCAGCCAACGCTTTTCGCGCGGACTTCGGTTCGCCTGCCCCAGAACCGTGTAGAGAGTCGACTTCGTCACTGGAGGGAAATTGCGCGAAGCGCCGCCAAGCAGGCCGATCGCGCCGTGCCCGCTCACGTGGAGGGTCCCAGAGCCTTCGAGGATGTCCTGATGGAATGGAGGGAAAGCCGTCTTCCAAAAGCACTCCTTTACGAGGGCGAGGCGTCCATGGATCTCAAGACCCTGCTTCGTCGCACCCCCCCTGAAAAGGGCATCGCCATGGTGGTGGGACCGGAGGGAGGGTTCACCCCGGGCGAGGTGGATGCGGCCCAGGCCGCCGGGTTCGTCCCGGTCTCCCTGGGTCGGCGTATCCTCCGCGCGGAGACTGCGGGAATGGCTGTGGTAACCGTGGTGCAGTACGAGTGGGGGGATCTGGGAATCGAAAACGCCTCCCGGAAAACCAAAGGCTGAGCCCAGTCGACCCTGCGGCTTTGTGAGAGGAACGGAAGCCCTCGATCCTCTAAGCGGGCGGGCCGAACTCCGCCGCATCCCCCAATTCCTCCTCGATTCGCAGGAGCTGGTTGTACTTGCAGACCCTTTCGGAGCGGCACAACGATCCCGTTTTGATCTGCCCGGTGCCGGCGGCCACGGCGAGGTCTGCGATGAAGGTATCCTCGGTCTCCCCGGAACGATGGCTCACCACGGCCTTCCAACCTGCCCGATGGGCCATGCGAATGGCATCCAGGGTCTCGGTGAGCGTGCCGATCTGGTTGAGCTTAATCAGCACGGCATTGGCCGACCCTTCTCGAATGCCGCGTGAAATGCGCTTTGTGTTCGTCACGAACAGGTCGTCCCCTACGAGCTGGACCCGGTCCCCGAGTTGGTCGGTCATCGCCTTCCAGTTTTTCCAGTCGTTTTCTGCGAGCCCGTCCTCGATGGAGAAGATGGGAAACCGCTTTACCCAGTCCACGTAAAAATCGATCATTTCGGAAGGTGACCGTTTGGAGCCGTCGGACTGGCTGAACACGTACCGGCCGCCCTCAAAGAACTCGGACGACGCCGGGTCCAGGGCCAAAACCACGTCCTTGCCCGGCTTGTATCCGGCCTTTTCAATGCCGGTCAGCACCACCTTCACGGCCTCCTCGTTGCTCTTGAGATCCGGGGCAAAGCCCCCCTCGTCGCCTACCGCTGTGGAATAACCCTTGCCCTTGAGCACCCCGGCCAGTGCGTGAAAAACCTCTGCGCCGATCCTCAACGCATCACGAAACGTCCGTCCCCCGACCGGAACGATCATGAACTCCTGGAGGTCCACGTTGTTCGCGGCGTGGGCACCGCCGTTCAGGATGTTCATCATGGGCATGGGCAGGCGGCAGGCGTTCGTCCCGCCGATGTACCGGTAAAGCGGTACGTAGAGGCTGTCGGCCGCAGCCCGGGCCACGGCCAGGGAAGCGCCCAGGATAGCGTTCGCCCCCAGCTTCTTCTTGTTGGCCGTTCCGTCCAGTTCGATCAACGTCTGATCCACGGCGCGTTGCTCCGTAGCCAGCATTCCGGTGAGTGCCGGAGAGATCAGGCTGTTCACGTGCTGAACCGCCTTCTCAACGCCCTTCCCCTGGTACCGCTTCTTTGCTTTGTCTCGAAGCTCCACGGCCTCGTACTTCCCGGTGGACGCGCCGGACGGCACAGCGGCCCGACCCACGCTTCCGTCCTCGAGACCCACCTCCACCTCCACCGTAGGGTTGCCCCGGGAGTCCAGAATCTCCCGAGCCGTGACCATCTCGATGCGTTCCATGCGCTTCCTCCTCGCCCTGGGGTCAGACGTAAGAAAAGAACACGGTCCAGTCGGACACCCTCGCCTGGACCGGTCGACAACGGAGTCACTATAAAAGATTTGACGGTTGATGACAAGCTGCCAGACTGCTACGCTAGCCGCGACACGAACACCTCATTCAGACTTTCCGGAGGGAGGCCCGGTATGCAAGACACACCCTCGCTCGATCTCAATCCGCTTTTCCACCCCAAGACGGTCGCCGTAGTCGGTGCCTCGGAAAACCCTGCCAAGCTCGGCTGGCACGTGATGACGAGCCTCACGCGGGGAGGCTTTGCCGGGCGCATTGTTCCTGTCAACCCGGGGGCTGAACAGGTTCTGGGGTGCCGCGCCGTCGCCAACCTGGAAGAGGTGGAGGGGCGCGTGGACCTGGTTGTGATCGTGGTGCCGGCCGGCCTGGTTTCTGAGGTGTTCAATGCGTGCATTCGAAAAGGCGTGGGGGGCATCGTGCTCATCACGGCGGGGTTCAAGGAGATTGACGATCCCGAGGGTGACCGCGTTCAGGCGGCGCTGGCCGAGCAGATCGCTGCTGCAGGGATTCCGGTGGTCGGCCCGAACACCTTCGGCCTTGTGGATCGGCACTGGGGCTTGAACGCGAGCTTCACGCCGGAGTTCTCCCTGTGTGAAAGAGGCGGGGTAGCCCTGGTGAGTCAGAGTGGCGGCATCTCCCACCTCTCCGCCTTTGTGGCTATGCGGGAAGGCCTGGGCATGAGCAAGATCGTGGGCCTTGGAAATCGTCTCAATGCAGGGTTTGCCGATATGGTGAACTATTTGATGGACGACCCGGACACCCGGGCGATTGCACTCTACATCGAGGGTCTCGAGAGGCCGCGATCCCTGCTCGAGGCGACACTTGCTCACCGGGGAAAGAAACCGATCGTTGCGTACAAGACCGGCTCCTCATCCTCGGGAAACAGGGCCTCGGTTTCACACACCGGTTCCATGGCGGGACGCCACGAGATCTACCGGGGCTTCTTCCGGCAGGCCGGCATCCTTCGGGTCTCCGACACGGAAGAGCTTCTGGACGCGGCTCGCGCCCTGGCCGGGGCGCCGCTGCCTCAAGGAGGACGTGTGGCCATCCTCACAGGCCAGGCCGGGCCGGGCATGGCCGCGTGCGACGTGTGCGAGGCCCAGGGCCTCGAAGTGCCGCCTTTCCGTCCTGCCACGCAGGAAGTCGTGGAGCGTCTTCTTCCTCCCCTGGCCCTTCGCAGCAACCCTGTGGACATGGGTCCGGCGTGGTATGACTCTGAAGCCATCGCGGAGATGATGCGGGCCGTGCTGGAAGACGAAGGGATCGATGGAGTGCTCCTCCTCATGATGTTCGCCTCGGCCAACCGCGCGGCCGTCTCAGGCCTCACCCCCTTCCTCGAGACGTGGGGCCAGAAGAAACCCGTCATCTCCTGCCTCCTGGCCCCGTCCGGAATCTGGGACGACGAAATTCACGCCCTGGAAAGATCCGGAAGCCTCGTGAACTTCCCCACGCCGGAACGCGCCGCCAGGGCCCTGGCTGCACTCCATCGGGCAGCCGGGCTGAAGCGCCGGTTCCAGTGAGAGAACGCGCCTGAAACAGCGGAACAACACATCCATTTTTACGTGGTCGTGGGCCGTGATCATAAGCCGTGCTCGTGGATCGTGATTCGTGTTCGCAACACCTCAAGACCCAACAGAAGCAGGCCCCGTTTGCTTCAGGAGAGGAGGCCTCGTTTCCTCGCTTGAAAACCGCTTCTTCCTGGCGTACACTGCTTCCTGTCGACACCTTCGCTTTTCTCGTTTCTTCCTATCCTCTCGGTGTCCCATTGTTGGAGACGACGGCTCCTGCACATGAAACACCTCGACCTCATCATCATTACAGGGCTCAGCGGATCCGGCAAGAGCACGGCCATCAATGCCCTCGAGGATGCGGGCTACTTCTGCGTGGACAACATGCCCGTCTCTCTCATGCCCAAGTTCCTCGAGCTCCGCGCCGGAAGCGCTTCCGAGGTACAAAAGATCGCACTGGGCATGGACCTGAGGCAGAGCGATTTCGTAGAGGAGTTTCAGAAGACGTTCGAGCAAGTGCGCAGGGAGGGTCTTCGGCCCAGGATCCTTTTTCTGGATGCCTCCGATGACGTGCTGCTCAAGCGGTACAGCGAGACACGACGACACCATCCCATGGCCCGAGAGGGCAATCTTCTTCAAGGGATCCAACTGGAACGAGAGAAGCTCGAGAGCCTGAAGGCCATCGCAGAACGGGTGATCAACAGCTCGCACTACACGGTGCACGAGTTGAAAGAGCAGGTCACCCAGTACGCTTATCGAAACGTTCCTACGGAGAGGATGCGAATCGCTCTGCTTTCCTTCGGTTTCAAGTACGGCGTTCCCCAGGAAAGCGATCTTCTTGCCGACGTACGCTTTATCCCCAATCCGTACTTCATCCCAGAGCTCAAGAAGCTCGACGGCCGGGACGAGCGAGTTCGTGCGTTTGTATTGAAGTGGCCGGAGACGCATACCTTCCTCGATCGGTATGGCGCCTTGCTGGAGTATCTGATCCCTCTCTACGAAAAGGAGGGAAAGTCCTATCTGACCATTGCCATTGGATGCACCGGTGGCCGGCACCGTTCGATCACGGTGGCGACCGAGTTGGCTGATCGCCTCAAGGGGTTCCGCGAAGAGGTGGGAATGATCCATCGCGACCTTGAGCTGGGAGGGTGAGCCCGGCGAGGGTGTTCGCCTTTTCGGATCGAAGGGCTATTCGAACTCCTCGGACTCCTCGGTGGGGTAGAAGAGGTCAAGATGATTTCTGCGGATCGTGTCGATCTCTTCCGTGAGCAGGATGGTTTCGGCATGGCGGCGGAACATCGTAGCCTGTTGCTCCATCTCCTGCAAACGCGGTGTCACGCCGCTCTCATGGAGCATGCCTTTGATCCGGGTGAAGAGAGCTTCGCTTCCGTAGAGGAGGGTTCCCTCCTGCATGATCTTGCAGGCAACCATGCGTCGAAAGGTGTCGAACCTGAGCTGCTCTCGAACGCGATCCAGATCCTTGACCACGTAGTCGATTTCTTCTCTCAGGTGGGGGGTCACCAGCAGGTTGTACTTCTCTCGATAGATTCGCTCGTCCAGCCTCCTCTTCTGTTCATCGGGAAAGCCGTCGTCCGCGACCACGACCAAGTCCATGTCGGATCCGCGAACGAGACGTCCCGTGCTTCGCTCCGGGCGGGGCACGTCGTGGGCCATGTCATAGACAATGTCCCCGGCGAGGATAAAACAAACGTGCTCCATGACGAGATCAGGGTTCTCCGAGCGATTGACCAGGGCCGAAATCACTCGATAGGCCAGTGAAGATTTTTCCTGTGTCACGGCTTCAATGCGACGGGAGATCTCGCGGGACCGTTCCTCCAATGCGTCCGTGGCGTGACGGGGAGCGATGACCGAGTAGGTGAGGAATTCTCTCAGAATCGAGGGGGAGAGGCGGGCAAAACCGTCGACTCGGCGATCCAGGCGCATGTACCTGCGTCCGACACGGCGGATAGCGAAAAGAGAAGACCCCATACCGGCCCTCCAGAGTTCGAGACCCCGAGCGTCCAGGGCATCCATGATCTCGGAACCCGTGAGTGGTCCCCTCAGATTCAGGAGTTCGAGAATGCGTTCTTCCATGCACGCATTATAACAGCAACCAAAGACATCGCGAGCGCGAATTTAGGAGGAAGGCCACAACCAAGAGTGGGCATTTGAAGAAACCCCTCAGCCTGTAGGGGCCTGATGGAGGGCATACAGGCACTCGGAGTTTCTCTGCTGGTCAATGTGACGGGGTCGAACCCTGAAAAAATCAGCGTCTATCGCGTTTTTCGGCCATTTTATAGTTGAAATTCACGATTGGATTTATTATGGTTCCGTACGGTTTGGTCGTTGGGGGCATCATTCACAAGAAAGGAGGAGGAGGTTATGAACAAGGGAGATCTGGTCAATGAGGTTGCCAAGGTCGTGAGCACCAAGAAAGAGGCTCAGGCGGCCGTCGACTGCGTGTTCAGCAGCATCACCAAAGCGCTTAAGAAAAAGAACACCGTGACACTCGTAGGCTTCGGCACATTCAAAGTGGACAAGCGGAAGGCCCGCAAGGGACGTAATCCGCAGACGGGCGAGGAGATCAAGATCAAAGCCAAGAAGGTGCCCAAGTTCGTGCCGGGAAAAGCACTGAAAGACGCTATCAAGTAAGCGCTGAACTCCTTCGTACAGAATTCAGCCCCCGTCGGGACAACCCGGTCGGGGGCTCTTGTTTTGTGTGGGTGTGAGAGCGTGAGCAAGCGAGGGCCTTCACCAGAACGGTTGCAGGCTGCGGGTTCGACGCACGAAGGGGCCCTTCACGGCTCGCTCCTGCGGTCCGTTGTGCTGGCTTCCGCGATGTGGCTCTTTTTCTTGTGTCCGGATCGCGGGGCTGCTTTTGAGGGAAGACAGGAGGTCCTTCACGGGGACGGGGCCACCGTGTTATGCGCCCCCAGCCTTCGCAGGGTGGCCGAGGATCTTCTGAAGGCCTATCCCGGCTTGCGTTCAGAGCTCGAAGAGAGCCTTCGATGGAAGGTCGAGTTTCATCCGACCGTTGTCCTGATTGCGGATCGGGAGAAGTTTCGAACAGTGACCGGCCGATCCCAGGTCGTCGCCCTTGCGATCCCCGCCCGAAACCTCATCGTCCTGGATCGATCCAGGCTCCGCTCCCCCCCATCCATCCTGAACGATACCATGAAGCACGAGCTGTGCCACCTGCTTCTTCACTCGCGGATTCCCGCCGGTCACCTGCCTCTGTGGCTGGACGAGGGCATCGCCCAGTGGTTGAGCGACGGCCTTTCCGAGCTCGGACGGCCGATGGGGGGCTCCGTGCTGGATGAGGCTGCGCTCTCCGGAAAGATCATTCCGCTGCGTTTCCTTTCCCGCTCGTTTTCCCGTGATGGAAGAACCCTCGTGCTCGCGTATGAACAAAGCAAGAGCCTCGTGCAGTTCATCATCGACCGGTTCGGTCTGGAGCGCCTCTACGCGATCCTTGATCGACTGGCTCAGGGGACAGGTGTCGAGGAGGCGTTCATGGCGTCGCTTTCCATCTCTCCGGATGAGCTGGAGGCGGCCTGGCAGGAGGATCTGGAAGACAAGCTGGCTTGGACCGGGCTGTTTTTCGGACACCTTTACGAATTCCTGTTTTTCGCAGCCTCTCTGGCGGTAGTGGCGGGGTTTCTTCGGCACCTGAGGAAGAAAAGGGCTGCCATGGCGGAGCTCGATGACGGGGATGACGGGATCTGACAGCAAAGGAGAGTTCAAAGCGGTGAGGGATTCGATCAATAGCGCCATGATGGGGTTGCCCTGCAACCCTTGCTACACCGTCATCCTTGATTTTTCCCAGAGGAATGAAGGATAGTAAAAAAAGAGGTCGGGCAAGGCCGCCTTTGTTCGCATCAGGCAGGGTGGACGTTTCACCCGGAGAGACCCATGATCAACGAGAACTCATTCAAGAACCTGTGCTTGTATCACGTGGTGGATGGGTTGAGCGCAGGGCTGAGCCAGTTCGCCGGTCCGAGTCGCGCCGCCGTGATCTATGCGGAACAACCCACGGACCCGGTCCGGATTTATGATCCTCAGGATCTCCTCAGAGGGCACGAGCCAAGGCTTCGAGAGCTTTACTTGGACACGGACGAGTGGCGGCGTCAGGGACCGGAAACGACTGCCATGACGTCCTTCGGTGACGTGCATCCCGAGAAGGACCTCGGGCTCGCGGGCCTCATATCGTTCGGCGGAAGAAGCCGAAGCATCTTCTACCAGATGTGGTTCACGGAGCACCATCCGGACGTGTGTTCCATCGGTCCGATTGAGCGGTGGCTGGAGCACACGGCATTTCTCCTGGCCAATGATTTTGCCTCAGAGAACACGCTCTATGCAGGGTCTTCCGGGTACGTCCTTCGGGAGTACGCCACCCATGCGGTTCGGGACTACGTGCTGGATGAGGTGAACGTGATGCTCGGCTGGGACACGAAGGTCCTCGTGCTTCCCATCCTTGACGCTATCCTGGCGATCTCCAAAACCCCGGAGGAGGGGAGCAGGCCGCGGGGTCATCTGGTTTTTGTGGCCCCGGACGACTTCCCGGATCTGGAATTCCTGATTCGTTTTCCCCGGGAATCGCGGCCCAACGTGAACAACTACAAGCATGTGCGCAAGCTGCTCCAGGCCGTGGAGCGCAGTGCACGAAAGCTCGTGTCGGACGGGCTCAGCATTGCCGGGATCATTGAAGGGCGTATGCCGGAGTGCCGGTTGACGGCTGAATATCGTGGGGGACACGGCTTCCTGCGGTTGGCTGGAAACCCCGTGTGCAGCTTCTCGGACGGCCGGTTCATCGCCTCGAACTGGCAGGCATGCCTGGTCGATCTGGAGGAGCTTTTGCTGGAGACGGAGCTGGATGCGGAAAAACGCAGCTCCCTCTTCCACATCGTACGGGATATCGTGAATCATGCCGGCGAGGGGAAGTTCGGGTGTACCATCGTAGTCGACCTGAACCAAACTCCCCTGGAGATCTCGGGACAAGTCCTGTCCCAACCCATCAACCTGGAGGATGCGAAGTTCCTGGATCTGGCGCGTTCCCTGGCCAAGGTGGACGGAGCCCTTCACGTCGGGGGGGACCTGAGGCTCCACGCCTTCGGCTGCCTCCTGGACGGACACGCAGTCCCCGGGGAGAACCTGTCTCGAGGTGCCCGTTTCAACTCGGCGCTACGATTCACATCGGAGCGGGAGAACGTGATCGTGGTGGTGGTGTCCTCGGACAAGCCCGTGTCGGTCATCCAGCAGGGGGTGGAGCTCACGGCCCGATGCGAATGGAAGACGTACTCCAAACTTGTGGAACCCCCGCCGGTCCTGGCGGATTGGATTCAGGGATAACCCCTTTGCGGGGTACTGGAACGAGTCCTTCGACAGGGAGTCTTCCGGGGACTTCGTATCGTGGACTGTTTGGTAGCTGCCAGGTCGAGAAGACCGGGAGGGATCGGGAATGACCGATATCGTGGCCGTCTATGGGAGCCCGCGACGCAAGGGGAACACGGCAACTCTCCTTCGCCGGTCCGTGCAGGGGGCACGGGACGAGGGCGCCGAGGTGGAAGAGGTCATACTGAGGGACCTGAACATGTCGCCCTGCCTGGAGATCTACGCATGTAAAAAGACTGGGCGTTGTGCCATCCAGGACGACTTCCAGGGCCTCTATGACCGGTTTGTCGCTTGCCGGGGCGTCATGCTGGCTTCGCCCATGTTTTTCTACACGGTCAGCGCCCACACGAAAATCATGATGGATCGATGCCAGTCCCTCTGGGTGAAACGCTACTGGGTGGAAAAGAAGCCCGTCGGGAGCCCGGATGCCGGACGAAAGGGGCTGTTCATATCCGTGGGCGCGACGAGGGGCAAAAGACTCTTCGACGGAAGCCTCCTCACGGTCCGCTACTTTTTCGACGCCCTGGACATGGTCCTGTGGCGGTCGCTTCTCTACAGGGGCCTCGATTTTCAGGGGGACGTAGACGGGTGCCCCGAGTATCTGGACGAGGCCTACCAGTCAGGCCGCGACCTGGCCCGAGAAATTCAGCGGACGGATTGACAAAGAAGGCTAAAGCCGAATCGGGGAGGGTTGGGTGGAGATCAGGCGGCCTTTCCGGCGCGACGACGGCTGTCTGCCAGGGCAAGGTACAGCGCCCCAACCGCCAGCTCGGCACAATGCGTGTGCCCCTTGGGAAGGGTTTCCAGGTATTCGACGACCTTCTCCGGGTTAATTCCCCAGGCTTCTCCCACGGTCTTGCCCTCGGCGAACTCGGCAACCGTGTTAGCGCAGGCCGTGGTGTTCATGCAGCCGTTGGCTTCAAAAGACACCGCATCAAGGCGATCGTCCCGGATGGTCAGATAAAAGGAAACCGTGTCTCCGCAGTCACCGGTTCGCGATCCGAATCCATCGGGGTTTTCCAGGCGCTCCTGTCGATCCGTGCGAAAGGCCATTTCCAGGTAACGGAGCGAGTGATCCTGCCAGAAATCAAAAGGTTTTTCTTTCGTATTCATCTCATCTATCCGAACAAGACCGACGTGCTTTTCTGAACGACCGGCAATGCGCTCCACTCAGGCGAGCGCAATCATTTCGATCTCCACTCGCGCTTCCAGGGGAAGGGCGGCTACCTGGAAAGCGCTTCTTGCGGGCGGATCCGACGGGAAAAAGCTTCCGTACACCTCGTTGACGACGGCGAAGTCCTGAATGTCCGCCAGGTAGATGGTGGCCTTGACAACGCGCGAAAAATTCGTCCCGGCCGCTTCGAGGACGGCCCGGAGATTTTCCAAGGATTGACGGGCTTGCTCGCGGATCCCGCCTTGAACCAGTGTGCCCGTGGCGGGGTCCAGTGGGATCTGGCCCGAGGTGAACACCAGCCCTGCCGCCCGAATAGCTTGACTGTACGGTCCCACCGCCGCGGGAGCGTTGTCCGTTTGAATGGTCTCGCGCATGGGATTCACTCCGACCGCTTCTCTGAAGAGCGCTACCCTAGTATGGGTTTCGGGGTTTTGTCAAGATCTTCCATCAGGCCCCCTTGGAAGAGGAAGTCGCGGTTTTTGGGTGTCCTTCAGGCCTGGGCCGGAAGATCGGGCGGGTCCGATCGGCAGGAAGGAGAATTGACACCGGTGTCGCTAAGGGATAGAAAAGGAGCCCAACCGGGGCAAGAGAAAGCGAATGCTTTTTCCTCAGGGGATGTGAGAGGATGCCTCGTCGTCACGGATGAGATGGGAATTTCGAGGAGGAGGGCATGGCCTACTGCGCGCACTTGAAAGTCCGATTCGGGGACATTGACAATGCGGGGATTGTTTACTACCCGCGTTTTGTGCACTACTTTCACGTGGCCTTGGAGGAGTTCTTCGGGGCGGAGCTGGGGATCGATTATGCCGCCATCGTAAACCAGCACGGTGTGGCCTTTCCCACCGTCCACCTGGAGGCGGATTTTCGGCGGCCCCTTTCGTTCGGGGACCACATTGGTGTGGAGGTGTCTGTCCGCAGCATCGGGAAAACGTCCGTTACCTGGGGATATCTGGCCTACCGCCTGGGTGATCGGGACCGCCCCGTGGCCGAGGGTCACAATGTAACGGTTTGCATGCACTTGGAAACGTTTAAAAAAGTGGAGGTGCCCAGCTGGCTTCGGCACGATCTCAAGGCATACCAGAGGCGTTGCGGGGATGAGGCCCTCCACGGTTCCTGACGGTTCCGCCATCGTGAGAGCGGGCCGGGGTCTCTTGTTTATTTTCGATTCAAGGGTTGACACTCCCCGTAGGATCGACGAAGTATATTCGGAACCCGCCCGAAAAAGAGGGTATTGATATTTCCCATTAAAGTGCTATATTTTGAAAAAGGACGGTTCAATCCATCCCGGCCCGCTGAATGGCGGGCTTTCTTGCATTTCAAAGAGAGACAGCAAAAGGAGGTAAGCATGACAGACAAGGAACCATTCCTACAGGACATGATGAATGATGACCTGAACGATCCCAATCTGACCCACGAAGAACGTAAAAAGATCGATGAAATTCAGCTCAATGCTATGAATAGGGCAAGAGAAACCGCCGATCACCTGGAAGACCGAAGCGAGTACGCAAAGGCATTGCAAAAAGAGTTGCAGATTGCCGAGGGTGAAATCCAGCGGATTCGCGGCATGGCGGCGAACCGTGAGTCGAGGAGGGTGGAAAACTTCTGATTCAGATCGAAAAAGACGGCGTGCAGCGGCACGCCGCCTTCACCATGGGTTTTTATAAATGGGGTACGTTCGACCGTCTTCTGAAGCGCCGACTTTGGGAAGGCGGTTTTTTTTCGAATGATCGCTGCCGGCGGGGTCGAGGGATCAGCCCCCGGGGCGCCGCCCGCGGTTTTCCATGAGGGCCTTGACCGGACCCAGGGCATACGGGGAACCCTCCTCGATCGCCTTGAGCACGGTGCCTCCCCCGGTAAAAAAGTAGTAGGAGGGGTCATCGACTGCGGAGAGAAAAAGGCCCGGATTCAGTGTCTTGAACTCCTGTAGTGTGTCGCCGCCGCCGATCAGCTTGCGGGCCGCGGTGTTGTCTGCGAGGACCCGGTTCAGCTTTTCCGTCCCTTCGGTGAAGAGCGGCGTGAGCCCCATGACCGCGTTGACAAAAAGGGTACGGGCCGAGGCCAGGATCTTGCTCAACCCGGCGTCGTCAAAGGACTCGGGGGCCGCATCCAGAAACGGGCCGTACTCCTGATCTCGTGCAAAGTCTTTTATGCGTCGGGTTCGGTACCTTCCTTCTTCCCGAGCTTTCGGGGAGTCCGACTCCACCACGGCAGGGAGATCCACGACCTTCCCGGCCTCACGATCCAGGGCCACCAGCTCTCCTGCAGCGCGGACGTCCTCCTCTTCCACCCCCTGTACGTGGATTCCGTACTTGGCGCACAGGTAGGCGTTGTAGATCACGCCTCCCAGCACGAGATGGTCCACGCCGGCGTGGATGCGGCGTAACGGACCGATCTTGGTGTCGAACTTGGCCCCTGCCACCACGGCCACAAAAGGCCGTTCAGGTTTCAGTACGTGCTGGAGGTTGAGGAGCTCCTTCTGCATGAGGATGCCGGCGAATGCGGGCAGGTAGCGGGTCACGTCATAGGTGCTGGCATGGGGCTGCCACGACCCAAAGGCATCGTTGACGTAAACATCCGCCAGGGCGGCGAGTTGCGCGGCCAGTTTCTCCCGCGCTTCCCCCTTGGCCTCCTCTCCCTGAAAACAGCGTGTGTTCGGCAGGTAAATCCCCGGAATGCGACGGTCCCGAAGGCCCTGAATCAGGCCATCCAGGGAGGCATCGATCTCCTGAATGCCCAGATCGTCCTTGGCTGGAAGATTTGGGACGGCGAAACGCGCTCCCAGCTTGTTTTCGAGGTACTCCACGACGGGCCGAACCGATGCCTGCCCGTCCTCCGTGATCTTGCCCGTTTTTTTGTCTCGGGGTCTCCCTACGTGGGTCATCAGAATGGGCCGCCCACCCTGCTCGAGGATGCGGAAGAGGGTGGGCAGAGAAGCCTCTATACGATAGGGATCCTTAATTTTTCCCTTTTTGACCACGTTATGGTCCACCCGGACGAGTACCACGCAGTCCCTGAGTTCGGCATTCTGGATCAGGGGGAGTCCCGGATCCAGCTCGTTTGGACTCATGATCCTTCCTCCTTGAGATGGTTTATTGTGTCCCTTGCCAACCGAGTGTTTCTGCTTCAGCATCATATACCAGCCGGGATGGCGTTTTCAAACATAGAGCACAGTCTCAGGGGCTGCCGGGTTGTCAGGTGCCGGGGGGTGGGGTAGGATGAAATACGTCCCGGCAATCCGGTTTTCAGCAGGCGCCCTCGGGCGTTTTGGGGATGGGAGAGGAGACACCATGAGGTTTATGACGTTTAACCTTCGATTCGAGAACGATCGCGACGGGGACAACGCCTGGGTCCATCGCCGGGAGCAGGTGGTTCGCCTCATCCAGCGGTATGCGCCGGATATTCTGGGAACCCAGGAGGGGCGGTGGGTTCAGCTTCAATTCCTCGGTGACGCCCTTCCAGAGTACGTGCTCCATGCGCCGGATCGTGTGATCGACGACACGTGTCAGTACCCGACCCTGTTCGTTCGAAGGCAGGCCTTCGACGTGATAGGAGGGGACGAGTTCTGGCTCTCCACCACGCCGCGCGTCCATCGCAGTCAGGACTGGGACAGCGCATTTCCGCGCATGATGAGTGCCGCGGAATTGATGTGTCGCCTCACAAAACAAAGGCTGTGGGCGGTGGTCACCCATCTGGACCATCTGGGGCAGGAGGCTCGCTACCGCCAGGCGGGCATGGTGGCGGATTGGATCGCCGAACGGGACGGGCCGGCCACGGTCATGGGGGATTTCAACGATACTCCGGACTCCCGGGCTCACCAGGTGCTGGTCTCCAATCACACCCGGCTTCAGGACACCTGGCAGACTCTCGACGCGGACGAGACTGAGGCCGGGTTCACGCACCACGGCTTCGACGGGGTCCCCCAAAAAACGCGTATGGACTGGATCCTGGTACGGCCTTCCCTGGTCGTCCAGGACGTGCGCATCGTGAGGGATAACGAGGACGGGCGCTACCCCTCGGACCACTTTCCCTACATCGCGGACGTGGCCTTCAGGGATTCCCCCGGTGCCGAAGCGGGCCCAGATTCCGTGATCGTGGTTCGTGATTCGTGTTCGTAAAAGAAGGCCCCTTACCCCATTCGACACACTGCCCGAAAACGGTGCTCTACCTGCACCGAAGCCTTGACGAAAGCTACCGTTCGCCTCTGGAGCGGAGGCGGCGAGACGGTTTCCGCCGGTGCCGGAGCGGATGGCGTTCAGAGCGTATCGTTCAAGTTCGGAGAAAGGTCAGGCAGGGACCGCACGGCTCAGTGCCTGTCGCACGGTCGTTCCCAAGGAGTCGAGGGCGTAAGGCTTCTTCAGGAAGAGAATGGACTCAAGATCCCGAGCATCGCGGACGGCTTGGGTCATCGTGTACCCGCTCACCAGAACCGCGGGGAGCTCGGGGTAAAGGGCGAGCATATGCCGATACGTCTCCAGACCGTCCATCCCGGGATCCATGATCATGTCCAGCAGGACGAGGTCGGGTTTTTGCGTTTTCACGGACTCGACAGCCTCCTCACCGCTCGGGACGCACCAGGTCGAATACCCGAGACGGCCCAGCAGGGCCTCGGCAATCCTCCTCTGTTCTTCTACGTCGTCCACTACCAGGATGCTCTCGCCCTGTCCACGAAACGCATCCGGCCCGCGAGCCTCTTTGGAGTCTTTTTTTGTTGCTTGGGTGGCGGGAAAATGCAGGGTGAAGGTCGTACCCAGACCCGGTCGGCTCTGGACGTTGATTTGCCCCCCGTGATCGTCAACCGTCCCTTTGACCACGCTCATGCCCAGGCCTGTGCCGCTTCGTCCCATGACTTTTTTTGTGAAGAACGGCTCAAAAATACGCTGAATCTCGTCTTCGGCGATTCCCTTCCCCTGGTCGGCCACGGAAAGGACCACTGCGTCTTTGCCTTGCGCATCGCCGGCAGGGTCGGACGATGGACTCACACTCCGGTTTCGCGTGGAGATCAAGACCGCACCTCCGTCGGGCATGGCTTCCGCGGCATTGGAGACGAGATTCATGAGGGTCTTGGAGAGGTGAACCGGGGATCCGCTCACGTTCCAAAGGTTCGCGTCCAGCCGGGTCGTTACCTCGACCCTGGGATGGTAGGCCTTGAGGGAAGCATATTCGGGGCTCTCGAGGTATTCCTTCACGAGGTCGTTCAGGTTCACGATCTCACGAGCGGCAACGCCTCGTCGGGCCAGTGTCAGGAGATCCTGGACAATGCGGGCGGCCTTTTCTCCCGACTTCTTTACTGTCAGGAGTGGCTGGCGCAAGGGGCTATCCTCGGCGATCTCGAAGAGCATGAGATCGGGGTAGCTGATCAGACCCCCCAGTACGTTGTTCAGATCGTGGGCCACCCCGCCCGCAACGGCGGCAAGGGCTTCCGTTTTTCGGGCCTGCTCGACGTGGCGCTCCAGGGCCTTTCGCTCGGTCACATCCCGGACGGAGATCATCCGCGCGGTTTGGCCGTTGTGATCGAACGCGGATGCGTTGATCTCCGTGTCGAGCCGTCTGCCGTCGGGGGTGTGCAGGATCAGTTCATACATGCTGTGCAGGGATTCCCCTATGGCGAGCCCATGTAGTTCTTGAAGAAACGGCTGGGCCTCCGGCCCTTCTACCAGCAAATCGAACGGTGTCTGCGCCAGAGTCTCGAGGTCGAGGCCCGTGATCTCCCGGTAACGAGGATTGGCATAGAGGTGGGTGTTGCCTTGAAGCGTCGCCACGCCGTCGTGGAGATTTTCTGCAAGAGAACGGTACTTGCGCTCCGAGGCCTCGAGGCGCTCGTAGCTCAGGGTGCTGTGGATCGAGAGGGCGACAAAGTTGGCGATGATTTCAAAGAGTTTGTTCTCATTGGAATTAAAGGCTTCCGTTTCAGGGTGGCTCAGATTGAGCACGCCCAGGGGCAGATCCTCCACAATGAGGGGAACGGCCAGGAGGCTGCCCAGCTTCACACGATTTTTCCCGGTTTGAGCGAAGTCGGCGGAACGGGAAACATCCGGGATGGATACAAGGGCCTGTTCCTCGAGGGCCCGCCCGGCCGCGCCTTCTCCCATGGCGAATGTGTAGTGGACCCCGACTCTGGAAACGGCGCGCCAGGACTCCAGGACAAAGGGGTTCCCTTCGGGGTCGGCGGCCGCAACGAGGAAGAGCCGGTTTGCATTCGGGTCCAGGAGCATGATCGAGCAGTTCTGCGCCACGGTGTTCTGGATCACGACGTGAAGGATGAAACGGCAAGCGCGTTCAAAGCTTCGGATGTAAAGAAGTGTGGCCCCCATCTCCCGGATCATGGAGAGCTCTGCAATCTTCTCCTCATACCGGCGTTGGATCTTGACGACCTGCTCCCGGAGAATGCGGTTTTGTCGTTGAAGTTTGGCTTCAGGCTTCGCGCTCATATCGTCTCGCAGCTTTGAATCGCTGGTGCTCGACCGTAAGTCCAGCTTAGGTGGCGGCTTCCAGGAAGCCTTCCATGCGTTCTCGCTTCTCCAGGATTTCCATGGACAGCTCGTCAAGGTTTGCGCTTGAAAGGCCCAGGCGATCCAAGGCATGGTCTGCTTCGTTTGCTGCCGGGTTTCCGCTTTGCCCGATCTCGGCCTTGTCGGCCACGGCATTGCCCACGACCACGACCGCGGTGTCAAGAAGGAGATCCGGAGGGCAGTCGGAGTCGTCGTGATGGTGTCGGCAGGGGAGCACCAGGCTGGAAGGAAAGTGCCACTGCTCCATGAGTAAACCGCCCACCTCGGCGTGATCCAATCCGAGCTGATCTCTTTCCACAAGGTGGAGAGCGATCCCGTTCCCTGCAGCCATATCCAGGATGCGCTCGTAATCATCGGGAAAATAGGCGGCCAGCAGGACCTTTCCCGTGTCATGAAGGAGCCCGCAAATGAAGAGACGGTTGGGCTCCTCGTGGCCCATACGCGTGCCGAGAATGCGGCAGGCCGATCCACAGCCGATGCTGTGCAGCCACAGCCCCCGCATATCCAGGCCGCTTTGCTTTGTCCGTTGTCCGAGTGTCGAAAACATCCCCATGCCCAGGGTGAGCCCCACGACTTCGTTGAATCCGATGATCGTGATGGCTCGGGCAATGGAGTCCACCTTTCGGGCCAGTCCGTAATACGCGGAGTTCGCGAGCCTCAGGATTTTGTGGGCGATCGCCTGATCCTGCTGGATGAACTCTGCCAGGTCTTGCGCGGAGGTCCTGTCATCCGAGGCGATCTGAAGGATGTTGTCCAGAACGACCGAAAGCGTCGGGAGTTGGGTTCGCTTGTCCCGGATCAGTTGAATGATTTCATCACGAGTTTGCATAGCGCTTACCGTTGTCCCGGCAGTCCAGTTCATCCCGCACCGCACGGCCCAGGTTCTTTACATTGTAAGGTTTTTTTAGATAGGCGCCCGCACCCAGGCGCAACGCTTCCCGCACGCGTTCCGTCTCCGAGTACCCGCTTGCGATGATCGCCCTTTGTCGCGGATGCATGATCAAGGCACGCCGGTAGGTCTCGAGACCGTCCATGCCCGGCTCTATGACCATGTCCAGGACAAGCAGGTCTACGCTGTGGTTCCTCAAAAAAGCCAGCGCCGCCTCGCCGCTCTCCAGGGACACGACCTCGTACCCGAGCCTTTGAAGAATTTGAGTGGCGATTATCCGTTGCTCGGCTACATCATCCACCACGAGAACGGTCTCCCCCCGGCCCTGAATATCTCCCTTTTCCTCGGTCGAGAGTCCCGATACCTCCTCATCCCGGGCCGCAGCGGGCAGGTAGAGGGAGAAGGTAGTGGATTCTCCGGGTCGGCTTTGAACGTCCACGTACCCCTGATGGTCCTTGACGATGCCCCAGACCACCGGCAGACCCAAACCCGCGCCGGGTCGTTTCAGGACCTTCTTCGTGAAAAACGGCTCGAAGAGACGTTCCAGGTGGTCTTCGCCCAAAGCGGGCCCTTTGTCGGATACCCGCAGCACCACATAGTCGCCCTTGGGCACCGCCTCGTATCCCTGGTAGTCGCTGTCCAGGGACACGTCCTCTGTGGCGATTCGGAGTACACCCCCCTCGGGCATGGCCTGATATCCGTTTGTGACCAGGCAGTGCAAGGTTCGGGAGAGGTGTTCCACAGAGCCCTGGATGCCCGGGATGTCCTTTTCGAGAGAGAGCTCCACGTGAACCTGAGGAGTTATTGCGGCGAGGGTTCGGTGATCGCCCCCGTCCATGTACATGTGGACCAGGTGATTCAGGCTCATGACCTCCGTGGAGGTTACCCCTTTGCGGGAGAGCAGCAGCATGTCCTGGACGATACCGGCGGATTTTTCTCCGGCTTTTTGGATGGTTTCCACAGGCTTTCGCAGCGGACTGTCCAGGGGGAGATCCATGAGGAGGAGTTCGGGGTAGCTGACGATTCCCGACAGGATGTTGTTCAACTCGTGTGCCACTCCTCCTGACAGCGCACCTACGGCCTCCATCCTGCGGGATCGTTGCAGGCGTGCAGTCAACCGGGCCTTTTCTTCACGGGCGGCGTGAAGCTCCGTAATGTTGTTTCCGATACTGAGAATTTCCGAGAGCCCCCCGTTTTCATTGAACAGCGGGCGATGCGTCCAGGTGATCCGGATTTCATCGCCGTCGCTGCGAACGAAGCTCGACTCCGTGGCCAGATGGCTCGAGGAGGCCTCGTTGCGAAGTCTGTGGACCAGTCGATTCAATTTCCGGGAGGCCTGCTTGGTTTGACTCAGGATCGTATCCGTGACGTTCCGGCCGAGAAGGTGTGATTCGTCGCCCTCGAAGAGATCCTGGGCGAACCGGTTGACAAAGGTGATGCGGCCTGTTGGGTCCGTACGCAGGATGACGCTGTTGGAGGCCTGTACGAGTTCCCTGTAGTTGCGCTCACTGACCTCGAGCCGCAAATAGGCCCGGGCGTTGGCAATACTCACAGCGGTGTGGGAGGCCGTGCCTTCCAGAAGGCTGATGTCGGTTTGGGTGAGGGGCCTCTTGACCTTGGTGTGAAACGCGAGAAGGAGCCCAAGGGGCCTGCTCTCGTAAAACAGGGGGGCGCAGATTCCCTCGCGGACACCGAGCTCTCGAACGATTTCGGCGAGATTCTCCGGTATCCGCTCATCGGCTTGGGCACGGGAACCCACAAGAATGGGGGCCCTCTCCCGAACAAGCGGGAGCAAATCCAGGCAAGGGGACTGCAAGCGGGTTTCCAGGGCCCTTGGAATGCCGAATCCTCCGGAAAAGGTGAGGCAGGTCTCTCCCTCTTCAGCGAGCAGGAGTACGCCGCAATCGAAATCGAGGCGCTTTTCCAGGGCACCGAGAATCTTGCCGATTCGAACGTCCTCCTGGGCGGATGAGGTGGCTGCCTGTCCGATCTCCTGGACGAGCAGGGCGTGATCGGCTCGAACCTTCATCTCGTCGATTTGTTCCCGGGCGGCGTCTCCCTTCTCACGAAGCACTCGGGCCAGGTTCCATTTTTCAAGCACGGCCGTACGAAGAGCGATCAGGGTAAACGCCAGGGTCGAGGCCAGTGCCAACGGGATCCATCTTTCGAGGGGCCATGCGAAAAAAGCCGGCGGCAGCGCCACGAGTGCGACGCCTGCGAATGCGTTTCGTGCGTGCTTCCAGGGCATGAACGGCAACCGGGGAATGCGAACGAGATAGCGGCACACCTTCCCGCCCCGGTGCATGCACTCGGGATGATCCACTTGGGCCGGCGTCTCTGAGAAGGAGAGGCCGATGGCCTCCAGGGAACCGAGCCGGTATTCACACTGGTACGGCTTTTCCCGGGCACCGGGAAGCTGGCTGGCCGTGAACGCAATGCGACCGGACCCCTGCTTTCTCACCTCGAATCGTGTCGCCCGCGTGACCAGAGAAGCGACTTTGCCCATAAGCAGGGAGACCGCGGATGGCGTCAAGAAACCCAGGGCGTACCGCTTGATCGGGCTCATAGAGGAGGATACGACCGAATATCTTCCTGCTTCCCGGGAGATAGCGGGATTCCCGGTCGCCTGCGTGACAGCATCGTGGAATCGATCCACGTGATCCTGGGTAAACCAGTGAGCGGGGTCCTCGACCTCGTATCGGGTCATGCCGGCCCGCTCCAGGACACGATCCATGTTCACGTCCGGATAGAATCGGCTGAGGTAGTCGACGTAGACTTTTATGATTCGGCTGTTATAAAGACGAGGTTCCCCCATAGCCCTTCAATTTTTTGCAATTATTGTGCCCGTTATCCAAATTTGAAAGCGGGGTATGGTTCCCGCCGGGGCAGAGGAGCCGCCTGTCCTGGATGTCCCCGTGGTTCTTACCGTTTTTCAAGGGGCTGCTCAACGGCCGATCCGCTCGTAAACCACGGGTGATCCTGTCCATGTGCCTGTCTTTTGACACCTTTTCAAAGGATGGCGGGCTGTAGCTTGGGTTCGTCAGGGAGAGAGCGGGCTGAAAATGCTTCGTTTGCGCATTCCTCATCCCGCTTATGAAGCGGGAACAAGGGGAGATTCCATTCCCGAAAAGGGGAATCAATAGAGCTCCGCAGCGTGGGCCTGAATGCGCCGGGCGCTGTTCGGAATCGTTTGATCCCAGAATCGGACAACGCGGTCGGCGATTTGACGCAGGGCTTCGGATGCAGGGCGTTCTTTATGGCGGGAAAGGAAGGGGACTCCCTGTTTCAGGCATTGCCGAATTTCGGGATCTTCGCACACGAAACCGAAGTAGTCGACCTCCATGGAGAGGACGTTTCGCAGGGTCTCATCGATTTTTACGGCCGCCTCCATCTCCTCAGGGTGCTCTCCCCGGTTGAAGATGATTCTCGGGCGGAGCTCTTGAGCCAGTCGCGCGACGGTCTCGCCGGCCTGGGGGTCTACACGGGCTACTTCGCGGCGGATATGTTCCACGGTGATCCGATTGTCCGACATGGGCTTTCGGAACAGGGCTTCAATGCGCTCTCGCACGGGCGGGTTTTTTGAGAACGTGCGCGCAAGGTTCCTCAGACAGCCGTGCTTCAGGAAACCCAGCATCCCCATGATGGCAGGATAATCAGGGGTGGTGACGACGATACCGCGCTGTGTTGTGCGGAAAAAGTCCAGGACATTGAATGCGGTCCCGGCCCCCAGATCCAGTAGGACGTACTGGGCGGGGAGGCGGCGGATATGTTGCATCAGCCGGATCTTCTGTGCATAGGGAATATTGGCAAGGAAGGGGGTGCGTCCCTGGCCGGCGAGAAATCCCAGATTGTCAATGCCGGTGGGGACGATCAAGTCCTCTAGTTCCGACACCCTGGCCTTCAGGAAGTCTCCCACGCCCGGGTACTGGTTAGGGAGCCCGAGAAACGAGAAAAGATTGGAGCCCCCCAGGTCCAGATCCACAGCCAGGGTCTTCAACCCCTTTTCCGCCAGGGCAATAGCCAGGTTCGCGGTGAGAAAGGTTTTCCCAACGCCGCCCTTTCCACTGGCTACGGGAATCATGACACGGTTCGACATGGAATGTCCGTTCAGGGTTATTTCATCCCCTGTCCCAGGGCCGCCCCTGGGAATGAATAAGGATTGTAAGTGGATGAAATACGCCAAATATGCCGGATTCCGGGTTTTCCGTCAAGCCCTCCACCCCGTGGGCGAGGAATTTTCACGTCAGCTCTGAAGCTTTACTCCGCAAGAATCGTGATTAGATTGGTTTTCAGCGTGCTTGTTGCAGAACCGGGGGTGCCCTCGGCCGTTACGGAGGAATACGCATGTACATTGTCAAGGTCCGGCTGGCCCGGGATATTGCAGGGCTTTATCGAAGAATGAACCGAAGGCTGGAAAGCGTGATGAACCTGCACCGTCCAGTCCTTTCTCCTTCTTCAAATGGATGGGTTCCCGAGGCCGACATCATTGAGACGGAGGAGGAAGTGCGAATCCACGTGAACCTGGCCGGCGTGTCCAAGGAGGACATCGAGGTCTCCTATGATGAGACTTATCTCCGTGTGGTGGGGACGCGTTTTCCGGGGCTCCCGCCGGGGACCAGGGCCCGATATCACCAGATGGAGATGGGGTCCGGTTCGTTTGAGCGTATCTTCACCATACCTGCCCGTATTGATCCGGAACGCATCGAGGCCTCTTTCGAGGACGGCTTGCTGACGATTCGTCTGGGGAAGCCGGGGTACGGAAAGGAGCCCCGAAAGGTCGAGGTTCATGATTGACGAACCCTCTTCCGGCTCGGATTCGGTGGAGGCGTCCTGCCGGGGATTTCAATAGGTCGATGTGGTTTGAATACGACCTCCACGATTTTGGAACCCAAATTGCAGAGCATAACGATTGGAATAAAACCCCTGGGGTTTCCCGGGAGTACAAAGCCAAGGAGTTTTCCATTATGAACGGCCAAGATCACAGCCTACCGGAGATCCTGCCGGTCCTTCCCGTGCGGGACTCCGTGATCTTTCCCCGGATGGTCATTCCCTTGATGATCCAGGATGAAACGCACAAACGCGTGGTCAACGACGCCCTTCAGGCGAACAAGATGATTGCGGTCTCCCTCATTCGTAATCCGGAAACAGCCGAGGAAGAGGGTGTGCAGGTCCACGAGGTGGGCACGGCTGGCCTGATCGTCAAGATGAACAAGAATACTGAGGGGACCATGGTCGCCGTCCAGGGCCTTACCCGGATAGCGCTTAAAGAGTTCGTGACCTCGGAACCCTACCTCAAGGCTCGTGTGGAAGCTCTGGAGGAAGAAGAAGAGATCGATCAGGAAGTCGAAGCCATGGTGGCCAACATACGTGGGCTCTTCAAGGTTATCGTGGAGCTGTCGCCCTATTTGCCGGATGAATTGTTTCAGGCCGCGCGCAATGTGGAGGAACCGGGTCCCCTTGCCGACCTGATCGTGTCTACCCTGAGCCTGGATCGGCTCAAGAAGCAGCAGATTCTGGAGTGCCTGGATATCAAGGAGCGTCTGTCCCACCTGACCGTTTTCCTGAACGAGGAGTTGGAACTGTTGAAAATGGGTCAGAAGATCCAGGAAAAGGTCAAAGAGGGGATTGAAAAAAGCCAGCACGACTACTACCTGCGGGAGCAGCTCAAGGCCATTCAGAATGAGCTGGGCATGGACGAGGAGGAACCTTCTGAGATCGCGGAGCTTCGGGAGCGGATTGAGCAGAAGGCTTTGCCTGACGAGGCTCGAAAGGCGGCTGAAAAGGAACTGGAACGGCTCTCAGGAATGCACGCATCGTCTGCGGAGTACACGGTTTCCAGGACCTATCTGGATTGGATTCTGGATCTGCCCTGGCTCGAGAGCACCGAGGACACCCTGGATCTGAAGCACGCTTCCAACGTGTTGGAAAAGCATCACTACAATCTGGAGAAGATCAAGAGGCGCATCCTGGAGTACCTGGCGGTCCGCAAGCTCAACCCGGACCACAAGGGGTCCATCCTCTGCCTGGTGGGTCCGCCGGGGACCGGAAAGACAAGCCTGGGACGATCCATTGCCGAGGCCATGGGGCGCAGGTTCTACCGCATGTCTCTGGGCGGGGTCCGGGACGAAGCGGAGATCCGCGGTCACCGGCGAACCTATGTGGGCGCCTTGCCGGGGCGCATCCTTCAGGGTATCAAGCGGGCGGGATCCAGCAACCCCGTGTTCATGCTGGACGAGATCGACAAGGTGGGCACGGATTTTCGCGGTGACCCGTCCTCCGCCCTCCTGGAGGTCCTGGACCCGGAGCAGAACGCTTCGTTCTCGGATCACTATCTGGAGCTCGAGTTCGACCTGTCCCCCGTCATGTTCATCACCACGGCCAATCAACTCGATCCCGTTCCCGCCCCCTTGCGAGACCGCATGGAGGTCCTGGAGCTGTCCGGCTACACGGAGGATGAGAAGGTCAAGATTGCGACCCGTTTCCTTATCCCCAGGCAGGTCAAGGCGCACGGACTGAAACGGAAGCAGATCCCCTTTCGCCGTCCGGCGATCAGACGGATCATTCGAGAGTACACGCGGGAGGCGGGCCTGCGGAATCTGGAGCGGGAGATCGGATCCGTGTGCCGCGGTGTGGCTCGAAAGGTCGCCGAAGGACGGGATGAGACATTCGTTATCGAAAACGACACCCTGAAGGAGTACCTCGGGAACCCCCGCTACACCATGGACATGGCTGAACGAACGTCCATCCCCGGGGTCGCGACCGGCATGGCCTGGACGCCTACGGGGGGGGACATCCTGTTCGTGGAGGCGACCAAGATGCCCGGCAAGACATCCCTGGTTCTTACCGGCCAGCTCGGCGACGTGATGAAGGAGTCCGCCCAGGCGGCCCTGAGCTACATCCGCTCCAAGGCGTGCGACTTGGGGCTGGATGAGGACTTTTACAAAGACGTCGACCTTCACATTCATGTCCCGGCAGGGGCGATTCCCAAGGACGGGCCGTCAGCGGGGGTGACCCTGCTCGCAGCCCTGGCCTCTCTGCTCACGGCCCAGGCCGTGAAACCCAAGATGGCCATGACCGGGGAGATCACGCTTCGAGGGTCCGTGCTTCCGGTGGGAGGCATCAAGGAGAAGGTGTTGGCGGCCAGCCGCAGTGGCATCCGGCACGTGATTCTTCCCAAGGAAAACCGGAACGATTTGGAGGATCTTCCCGAAAAGGTCCGAAAGCAGATCACCTTTCACGAGGTGAGCCGCATGGACGAGGTCCTGGACTTGGCCCTGAACTCCAAGAAACGGCCCGAGTGCCGGACCTGATGTCCGCACCTGCCCCTTCGCGTTCCACTCGCCGGGTCCCGGGCCGTGGGGATGCTTTCCTTCCGGCGCGATCCAGGTTTGGGGTGCGTTCCCATGAGCCGCCCTGAGCGGTAACCGCAGGCATTCGGAAACCCTGTCTCCCTTCGGGGAGTTGCACCCCGAAGCCCGGAAGCCTTTATTATCCCTTCTACCTACACCAACACCTTCACATACACCCTCTGTTGTGCTCCAATGGAGCGGACATGAAAATGCTTCGCTCGTTCATTGCTCAAGCTTGCTGCGGGGAGATTCAATTCGAAAGGAGGGGACCATGAAGAGCTACCGCAAGGAACTCTGGTTTCATATCCCGACGCGTCGGGCGCTGGTCAACATCACACCGCAGGTGGAGGAGTGCCTGCGGGAGAGTGGTGTTCGGGAAGGATTGCTCCTTTGCAATGCCATGCACATTACGGCGTCGGTCTTCATCAACGACGATGAGGCGGGACTGCACCAGGATTACGACGAGTGGCTGGAGCGGCTGGCGCCGCATGAACCCGTGGAGGCCTATCGACACAACGTGGGAGAGGACAACGCAGACGCCCATATGAAGCGCCAGATCATGGGCCGGGAGGTCGTGGTTGCGATTACAGAGGGCCGGTTGGATTTCGGCACATGGGAGCAAATCTTCTACGGCGAGTTCGACGGCCGGAGAAAGAAGCGGGTGCTCGTAAAAATCATCGGGGAGTGAATGCGTTGCGCTGCATCGCCCGGCTCAAGGCGCCAGCTTGATCCTCTGGCCCACGCGGATCAGGGATCCGCGAATTCCATTGAGCTCGCGAAGAGTTTGTATGGGCACGCCGGAGCGGCGGGAAATGCGGGACAACGTATCCCCTGGCTGAACCACGTATGTATTCCCTTTTATCGTGCCACCGGTGGCAGCGACCTTGCGCCCCATCGTTTTCAACACGGCGCTCAGCCGCTGACCCTGCCCGGGTGGGACCCGAACGGTGTAGCGCCCGGAGGCCATGTAATCCCCCAGGATGTGGGGATTGAGCTCCTTGAGGGTCTTGAAGTCGGTGTCCAGGGCTTCGGCCACGTCTGCAATCGGCACTGTGGATGGTACGCGGACCTTCACCCGGTCGCAGGGGATCGGCTTGTACACGCGGTCCGGCGGAATGTGGAATCCATAGAGGGCAGGGCCTTCCAGGATGAGCTTGATGGCCGCAATTCGAAAAATGTAGCGTTCGGTTTCGCGAGGAAGGTCCAGCTGGTAAAAGGTGGTGGCACGTTGTATTTTCATTTCCTTTTTCAAGCGGGCGTCACCGCAGTTGTATGCCGCCATGGTCAGGCTCCAGCAATGAAAGATCTCATACAACTTTTTGAGATAGCGCATGGCTGCCTCAGTGGCGGTTTCAAAGTCCCGTCGCTCGTCGATCCAACGGTCCTTGCGAAGCCCGGTCTGTCGAGCCGTGCCCGGCATGAACTGCCAGTGGCCCATGGCGCCTCGGGGCGAACGAATATAGGGGATGAGGGCGCTTTCGGCTACGGCAAGGTACTTCAGGTCGTCCGGAAGGCCTTCCTCTGCGAGCCTCTGCTCGATGTGCGGGAAGAAACGCCCGGCCCTCTTGAGCCACATGAAGACTTGGGCTCGGTCCCAGACCGCTATGGTGAGCTCGCGGTCAAGCATCTCACGTACGTGTCTTCGTTCCAGAGGGACGGCCTCGCCGCACAGGAAGAGGGTGTTGGGAAGAGGGGGCTCCTCAAGCAAATAAGCCGGTCGGTCCTGTCCGGCCCTGATGAGAGAGGGAGAGCCCAAGTGAAAGAGCAGCAGCAAGGCGAAGAGCAGGGCCGCCTTCAAAGGCATCGAGGCGTGTGGGTGGATGATCAAGGTTTCTCTCCAGGGATGACGGGGTGCGCAGTCGAGGCCGAGGCATGGATGTTCCGGCCTGAAACCACGCGTCCGGATGCAAGCAGGCATCCGCTGTGCTGGTCATCATCCTAAGATAAACCGGACAGCCGTTCAAGCAAGAACCGGCTTTTGTCCCCGTCTCTCTGCAAGACGGAATCGCACGGTAGGTTCAAACCGTCCGTTTTTCGGTGCGGAACCAACGCACGCCGCGCCGCCCGGTGAAGCCGGCCTGAAAGGGAGGGATATGCCTGAAGACCTCAGGATTTACGACATCAGCACAACACTGGGATTCGATACCCTCGTGTATCCCGGGGATACACCCT
>JASFQI010000006.1:0-35721 GCA_050115555.1 Desulfobacteraceae bacterium | reverse complement strand
GGGACTGCATGGCGGACGCGTCCATCCGGGTCCACCATTTGAATGCTGTTGAAGAAATCGTAGTGCGAGTTCAGGGTCTCCAGGTAACGGTCGATGTCTACTTGCGTAAAAAAGGACTTCCGTTCGATCAGTTTGGCTGTATGGCCCAGGATGGAAAGGGGCTCTCCGAGAAACCGCTCCACTTCTCCGGCCATGGAACGGGCGAGCAGGAAGTTTCGTTGGGTGATTTCCTGTTCCATGCCCCGGGTCACCACGTTCAGCGTGAGAAGGCTCACAACGACCACGGGAAGAATGCCCACCATGACGAAGCGGAACGTGAGGCTCTGCTTCAGGCTCTTTTGAAAGGTCATTTCCGCTCCAGCGTCTTGAATTCCCCTTGCCGGACCACGACCAGGTAGCGTTCTCTTTGCGGTTCGCCGAACCGGTTGATGTGAAAATCCCCCTGCACGCCGTAAAAGGTTGCTTGCGACAGAATGGCGGCTTTCAACGCGGTCGAGTCGTAGGGGTCGTCGATCGCGCGAAGGCCGTCAAAGACCATGAGTGCCGCTTCGTAGGCGTGAGCGGCGGCAAAGTCCGGATCCTCCCCGAATCGTTCACGATAGCGGGCCTTGAAGCTCTGAAACCGGTCCAGGCGGCTGGTTCGATCCAGCAGGTGAGAGAACACGAGTCCCTCTACGGCATGGCCCCCCAGGTGGAGAAGATCTGCGGTCATGGCCCAGCCCGAGGAGAGGATCGGGAGGTGGACGCCCTGGAGGTGTAAGTGCTGGCAGATCATGGCCGTATCCCTGGCTGCGGAAATGAGCAGGAGCCCGTCTGCATCTTCGAGGGGTAGCCCTGAGACGAGCTCGACGAAGTCCAGGTCGGGCCCGGAATCGAACGGAAGCGCATGTGTCACATGCCCTCCCAGCTCTTCGAAGTCGGTCTTGAAATGCATTGCAATCCCCTCGGAAAAAGCCCTGTTTGAAACGTCGTAGACCGCGACCACCCTGCGAAGGCCCAATTGCGCGTATGCGTGCCGGGCGAGATGACTCGTCTCCGCGCGGTTCGGGGGCATGATCCGGAGGAAGAAGTCGTCCAGATCGTTGAGCTGGTTCGTTGTGGAAGTGGGGCTGACCATGAGCACCTTTTCCCGGTTTATCAGGGGGACTGTGGCCACGGACATGGCGCTCGTCATGTGTCCGATGACGGCTGCGACATTCTCTTCCATCAACTCCTGGACCGCCTTCCGGGCGAACTCTTTGTCCTGCCGGTCATCCCGGGTGATGAGTTCAATGGGCCGCCCTTGAATCCCGTCCCGCTCGTTTTGTTCCTCCACGGCCAACATGACGCCGTTTCGGCCTGAGGTCCCCAGGTCGGAGAATCGTCCACTCATGCAGCCCACAAACCCGATGCGTATCGGGGACCGGTTCTCGCAGCTTTCAAGAATAGGCAGAAGCGCTAAGAGCCCTGTGATGCATGGAAGGGAGAAGGAAAGGAGACGATGATGAAAGCGAAAGGAGGTCATGGTTGACTCCAAGGCTCGTGTGGGTTCAAGGGAGGCCAAGGGCCAGCTCCAGGATTGAAATCTTTTCGCGTTTTGTCACCCCGCAACCCCTCCGAAGGGGGGCTGCGGATCCGCGCAAGCAGACTCTTTTCAAAGGGAAGAAGGGGAAACACCTTATTTTTAAAAGTATACGGTATTTTCCATGCACAAGCAATGGCGCCGCAAGGCAGGACCGACACGGTCCCGGCCGGATTCCCTGATGAGGCCTTTTCCCCTGATGCCGCGGGAGAAGCGTCCCTCGCCTTTGCAAGGGAACGTGTATACGAACAGTGCACGAGAATCAGGCGTCAGAAAGGGCTTGACAGACCATCGGAACGTTACTTACGGTAAATGAACAAAAGTAACGTTACCGGGGTGGAGTGCCGGTTTTTGAATTTCCCCGCAGTCCCGCCAGAGGCGGGATGAGGAATGCGCAAGTAAAACATTTTCAACCGAATCCGCAGGAGGGGGTGCGATGGAAAGCAATGGCTGGGCGTTTTCCCTGGATGCCCGATTTTCGAGCCTGCTTCTGGAGTCCATGGCGGACGGGGTTTTCACCCTCAACGAGGCGGGGAAGATCACGACATGGAACCCTTCCATGGAGCGGATCACAGGCTACTACGCGAGCGAGGCCGTCGGGAAGAAGTGCACTCTCCTGAACTTCAATCGATGCTTTTCGAAAAAGTGTCCTACCAGCATCCAGGAGTGCGGTATTTTGCAGTTCGGCCGGCTGGACAGCCGGGAATGTTTTCTGCGCCACAAGGAAGGGCATGACGTACCCGTGATCAAGAGCGCAAGGCTCGTCATGGGCAAAGACGGCAAGGTCGAGGGGATCGTCGAAACCATCACCGATCTCACGGAGCTGGAAAAAGCAAGGCGAAAGGTGGCAGAGGCCAATGAACGCCTTGGTGAAGTCCACCGGTTCGATCGCATCATCGGAAAGAGCCATGCCATCAAACAGGTCTTTTCCTCGGTCAAGGCGGCTGCTGCGAGCGAAGCGACCATCCTGCTCCAGGGAGAAAGCGGCACAGGGAAGGAGCTGGTCGCGGGCGCCATTCACTACAACAGCGATCGAAGCGAAAGCCCCTTTGTCACGGTGAGCTGCAGCGCGCTCGCAGAGTCCCTGCTGGAGAGCGAGCTCTTCGGGCACGTCCGGGGGGCGTTCACCGGGGCGGTTCGCGATCGCGTGGGGCGCTTCGAACAGGCCGACGGCGGAACGATTTTTCTGGATGAAATCGGAGAGATCAGTCCCCTGATCCAGATCAAGCTCCTGCGTGTCCTTCAGGAACGTGAAATCGAGCGGGTAGGGGAATCCAGGAAGCGCAAAGTCGACATTCGAATCATTGCTGCCACGAACAAGGACCTGACCCATTTTGTCAAGAGCGGGGAGTTCCGGGAGGACCTCTACTACCGGTTGAAGGTGTTTCCCATCCTCATCCCCCCTCTGCGCATGAGGAAGGAGGATATCCCCCTCCTCATCGGCCACACCATTCAGGCGCAGAATGAAAAAACAGGGAAGCGGATCAAGAGCGTGACCCAGTCCGCCATGAGGATTCTCATGGATTACAACTGGCCGGGAAATGTGCGTGAGCTCGAAAATGCCATCGAGCACGCATTCGTGCTCTGCAGGGGGGAGCGCATCGATGTGTTCGACCTGCCCGTAGAGATCCGCCAAATGGAGTATCATCCGGACGCTCGAAAATCCATTGGCTCGAGCAGATCCAGGCCTTTGGGGAAAAAGCTGACGCCGGAGGTCCTGACCGAGTGCCTGTACGAGTGCGAGTGGAACAAGGCCGAAGTCGGTCGAAGGGTCGGTCTGAGCCGGACCGCAATCTGGAAGTACATGAAGAAGTGGGATATTCCACTGAAGCAACCGGCCTGATTTCAACGCGCATCGCCTCTCATACCCATCCCTCCTTTGTGCGCATGCTTTTGTCGGGGGTCGTCCCCTGTGGAATGATCCGCTACGTACCGGTTTCCTGCGAATCCGGTTCCGGTAAAGTGTTCTCTATTGACATTCGGCAAAAGCGGGTCTAAGGTTAGTCCATATATTTCATGTGTGTTCCCACCCCATTCCCTGCAATCAAGGATGACCGAATGGAAGCTGCCAACCCTTTCCGTGCCGTGGCGGATGGAAAACAGGCCCACGAGAAGATCGTGGTCCAGATCAAGGACGCCATTTTTAACGGGACATTTCAGCCCGGCGAGCGGCTTCCCTCCGAGCGCGAGCTCGCCGACACCTTCCGCACCAGCCGAGTGACGGTTCGCTCCGCCATCCTCACGCTTCGAAACAACGGGATCGTGACGGTGCGCAAGGGCATGGGCGGAGGCACGTTCGTTTCCAAGGATTTGGACGAAGGCGAGATCACGGACCTGCTCCGCGATATCATCAAGTGGAAAAACATCGGCATTCGGGACGTGCTCGAGGTGCGGGGGATTCTGGAGCCGCAGATCGCGTACCTGGCCGCCGTGGATCCGTCTCCAAGGAAGATTCGGGACATCTGGGACAGCATCGAGGAGCTCGAAGCGTCTTTTGCCTCCAAGCGAACCTTTCAGAGCCGCGATGAGAACTTTCACAAGGCCCTGGCCGCCGCAGCGAACAACCCCCTGCTGAGCGTGTTTCAAGCGTCCCTCATTGAGCTCCTGTTCAAGTTCATCTCCACCATCCCATGGACCGAGGAAGAGAAACGCAACATTACCTTCCATCACCGCAAGATTGCAGAGAAGGTCGAAGAAAAAGAACCGAAAAAAGCCAGAAAAGCCATGATCGAGCATATCCAGGACATGCGTTCCCTGCTCTCCCACTATCCCGAGGGAGAGGTGTGGATCTGACAGAGGGCGGGGCGAGGCCTGCAAGCGCCCTCTGAAAATACTTCGCTCGTGGATTCCTCAAGCTTGCCGCGGGGGGATTCAATTGCAACCGGAAGGAGGTGATGCGATCTCGTTCACTTGGGGACACCGGTTCCACGGCCGAATGCCGCGGCCGGCGGCTTTTCTCAACGCAGAGCAACGGAGGGACTTATGAGACGGTTCGTATGTGCAATGGTTTTCGTGCTCGGAGCGGTTTTCGCCTTTTCCCCTGCCTATGGAAAAGACCCGATAACCCTTAAAATGGTCACGTTTCTACCTAAAGGCAATAATAATATGACCGCCTTCATGGCCCTCGTGGACGAGATCAACAAGAGGGCCGAGGGGGAGCTCGAGATCAAGTATATCGGTGGGCCCGAGGCCATGCCCGGATTCAAGCAGTTCGAGGCGCTTCGAAACGGGGTGGTGGACATGATCTTCGGCTGTGAATCCTACTACGGCCGAGAGGTCAGCGGGGCCGCCTACACCCACCTGACGCGTCTGGATCCCGTGAAGGAGAGGGAGGTCGGCTACTACGACATGCGTGTGGACCTCCTCAAGAAGCACAATGTCTTCTACCTGGGCCGGGCGGAGTTCGGGGTCTGGTTTCACGTGTTCACCAACAAGGCCATCGAGCACCCGAAGGAGCTTGCGGGGCAGAAGATCCGCGTCTCCGGCACGTACGAGCCCTTTGTCAAGGAGATCGGGGCCGCCCCGGTCACCCTGCCGGGCTCGGACATTTACACGGCCCTCGAGCGTGGCACCATCGACGGCTATGCCTGGTCGGTCCTGGGGAACGTGCAGATGGGCTGGGTGGACGTCTGCAAGTACATCCTCGAGCCCCGAATCTACCAGATGAACATCGAGGCCCTGATCAACTTGAAAACCTGGGAAGGCCTTCCCAAGCACCTTCAGGACCTGATGATGGAATGCATGATCGAGAACGAAAAGAAGTACAGCAAGGTGATGGCCGACCTGGCCGAGGCCGAGTACAAGGAGATGCAGGAGCGGGGCATGGAGGTCATCTCGTTCTCTCCGGAGGACACGAAGGACTACATCGATCTGGCCTACGAGGCGGGCTGGAAAGAGGTGATCGAGCAGAATCCGGAGCTGGGCCCCAAGCTCAAGAAAATCCTCACTCCCTAGAGAGAAGGACGATCGAGGCATGAGATCGTTTCTCAAGGCCCTGGACCGCGGCTTCGAGCGGGTGATCGTGGCCTTTGCCTGGATCGCAGGCGGGCTCATGATGTTCGCCCTGGTGGCGGTGTGCGTCGATGTCCTGATGCGCTACTTTCTCAACAAGCCCCTGCCCTGGGTCTTGCAGATCAGCGAGTACATCCTGCTCTACATCCCGTTCCTGGCGGCGGCCTACGTGCTTCGGGAGGAAAGCCACATTCGAATCGACATCCTCCTGAATCGCCTGGGCCGCTGCACCAGGAGCCGGGTGAACGCCGTGACGTCCTTCCTGGGCTTTGTGGTCCTTCTGGTGCTTGCCTACTACGGGACCTACATCACCCTGGACTATTTCCGGAGGGACGTCCCCACGATAAAGTACCTGAAGATTCCAGAGTTCCTGGTCATCGCCGTGATCCCGGCAGGCTGCTTTCTCTTTGCCATCCAGTTTCTGAGGCATGCAAGAGACCATGTGAAGGAGGCCAGGGAGCATTCGCATACGGAAGTAACGGAGTAAAGGAACAGGCCTGATTCATGGAATGGTGGGTTGCCCTCAGCCTGATGCTGGGCACAATGGTGGTTCTCATGGTCTCCGGTATTCCGGTGGCCGTCGCATTTCTGCTGGTCGACCTCGTGGGGGCGATGCTGTTCCTGGGGGGGGAACCGGGGATCACCCAGCTCGTGCTGAACATGGCGGAAAGTTTGAGCTCCTTCAGCCTTCTGCCCGTTCCCCTCTTCGTCCTGATGGGCGAGGTCATGTTCCACTCGAAGCTGGGATTTCGTGCGCTCGACGTGACGGACCAGTGGATCGGCCGCATCCCGGGGCGGCTTTCCCTCCTGGCCATTCTCGGCGGGGCCCTCTTCTCCACCATGAGCGGGTCCACCCTGGCCACCACGGCCATCCTGGGGTCCATGCTCGTCCCGGACATGGAGAAACGCGGGTACAGCAAGACCATGGCCATCGGTCCCATCATGGGAAGCGGGGGCCTGAGCATGCTGATTCCTCCAAGCGCCCTGGCCATCCTGCTTGCCGCGTTGAACCAGATCTCGGTGGGCGGCCTCTTGATCGCAGGGATCCTGCCGGGCTTCCTCATGGCGTTCTTTTACGCCGGCTACGTCGTGGTCCGATGCCTGCTCCAGCCGCATCTGGCTCCCAACTACAAAGTCGATCCCGTGCCGTTCAAGGAGAAGCTTCGGGGGACGGCCATTCACGTGGTTCCCCTGGGCATGATCATCTTCCTGGTCATCGGCTTGATCTTCCTGGGCGTGGCCACCCCTTCGGAAGCCGCGGCCCTGGGAGCCATGGGAACCATTGTGCTGGCGTATGCATACCGCCGTATGGACTGGCATATCCTGAAGGCCAGCGTGCTCGGGACGGTACGAATCACCTCCATGATGTTCATGATCATCGTGGGGTCCATGACCTTCAGCCAGATCATGGCGTTTTCCGGGGCAAGCGCCGGTCTCATCAGCCTGGTGACGGACCTGGATCTGCCGCCCATCATGATCCTCATCAGCATGCAGGTCCTGCTGCTCTTCCTGGGCTGCTTCATGGACAATCTGTCCATGGTGATGATCGCCATCCCCATTTTTCTGCCCATTGTGAACGCGCTCCATTTCGATACGCTCTGGTTCGCCCTGATCATGCTGATCAACATGGAGATGGCCAACACCACGCCCCCTTTCGGCCTGCTGCTCTTCGTGATGAAAGGGGTGGCTCCAAAGGACACGACCATGGCCGATATTTACAAGGCCGGAATCCCCTTTCTCATGTGCGATGCGGCGACCATGGTGCTGGTGATGATTTTTCCGCAGATTGCGCTCTATCTTCCGAGCCTCATTCACTAGGGCAGAGTGCGAGGTAGAAAACACGGGATGGTTTTCATGGCGATTGCCGGTTTTGTCACCACGAAGATCGCGAAGAACACGAAGGGGATTGTGCAGAAGACACGCGCATCCCGCAGATTTTTTCAGGTCACTTGGATCTGAAGCGCTACCGATCAAGTAGAAGGGCTCTATTCGGAGGTCACATGGCATACAAGGTGGGGATCGACGTGGGCGGGACCTTTACCGACTTCCTCCTGATGGAGGAGGCAGGAACCCCACGGGTTTTCAAGGTGCTCTCCACGCCTGAGGATCCCTCGGTGGCCGTTCTTCAGGGCCTCGAGGAGATGGCCGATTCCCAGGGTTGCGCCCTGGATGCTTTTCTCGAAAATGTGGAGATCATCGTGCACGGTACCACGGTCACCACGAACGCGGTGATTACGGGCGACACGGCGCGTACGGCTCTGTTCACCACCAAAGGATTTCGAGACGCCCTCCAGATGAGAAGGGGGATTCGAGAGGAGCTTTACAACAATCGCTACCTGCCCCCTCCGCCGGTGGTTCCCAGGCACCTTCGAATCCCCGTGGAGGAGCGCGTGGACCACGCCGGTCAAATCCTGCGGGAAATCGCCCACGAGGACGTGCTTCACGGGATGGATCGGTGCAGGGCCGAAGGCGTGGAGGCCGTTGCCGTGTGCTTCATGCACGCCTATGCCAATGACGGGAACGAGCGCCGGGCCGGGGAATGGCTGAAGGAGCACCTGCCCGAGGCCTACCTGTCCGTCTCAAGCGACATCCTGCCTCAGGTCCGTTTCTACGACCGCGTGAGCACCACGGTTCTCAATGCGGCCGTGGGACCCATCTTGAAGCGATACCTATCACGCCTGACGGCGCGGCTCCAGGAGGAGCGCTTCCAGGGGATCCTCCTCATCATGCAGTCGAACGGCGGAGTGACCACCCCGGAGGCCGTGACCCAGCTCGCGGCCAGCACGCTTCTCTCCGGCCCCGCCGCCGCGCCTGTGGCCGGGGTCGCCTATGCCGAGCCCCACGGGCACCGAAGCTTCATTACCGTGGACATGGGCGGGACCAGCTTCGACGCCGCGCTCATCAAGGATGGTGAGCCCATCGTGACGACGGACGGCAAGGTGAACCGCCATGCCCTGGCCCTCCCCATGATGGAGATCAACACGATCGGCGCGGGCGGGGGATCCGTGGCATGGATCGACGAGGGCGGCCTCCTGAAGATGGGCCCCAAGAGCGCAGGGGCGCGGCCCGGTCCTGTCTGTTACAGCCTCGGGGGGGCCGAGCCCACGTGCAGCGACGCCAACCTGGTCCTGGGCTACTTGAGCGAGGACTACTTTGCCGGGGGAAAGATGCGGCTGGACCGGGCCTCGGCCGAGCAGGCCATTCTGGATCAGGTGGCCGGGCCCCTCGGGCTGGACCTTCTGGAAGCAGCCCACGGCATGTACCACATCATGAACGTGAACATGGCCTCGGCCATTCGGGAGATCTCGGTTCAGCGGGGATACGACCCCCGGGACTTTCTCCTGGTCTGTGCGGGCGGCGCCGGTCCCATTCACGCGGCCCTGATCGCAACAGAGCTCGAAATCCCTAAGATTCTCGTCCCCAAGGAATCCTCCATCTTCTGTGCGGCCGGGATGCTTCTCTCCGACCTCAAGCACGACTTCGTGCGGAGCTACCACACGATTTTCTCGTCCGAGAGCACGGATCAGGATCGCTTCCTCGGCATGGTTCGGGAGCTCGATCAGGAAGGCAGGGCGGTGCTATCGTCCGAGGGCATCCCGCCGGAGCGCATGCGGCTTCGATTCAGCCTGGACCTGCGCTACGTGGGCCAGTACCACGAGGTGAATGTGGAGGCCGATGAAGGCGACGTGCAATCCATGAACTGCGAGGGGATGCGAAAGGGGTTCCACCGGGAGCACAATCGTCTCTATGGGTACGATCTGGAGCAGGAAGGCACGGAGGTGGAGCTGGTCAACGTGCGCATGTCCGCCGTAGGCATCACCGAGAAGCCGAGCTTTCGCGAGGAGCCGTTTCAAGGGAAGGACCCTTCGTCTTGTCTCAAGGGGGAACGGCCCGTTTTCCTGCCCGAAGAAAAGGCCTACCGGGGCGTGCCCGTGTACGACGGAAACCGCATGGGGCACGGCCATCGCGTGACGGGACCTGCCATCATCGAGCAGGTGAACACGACGATATTTGTCCCGAACGGCTGGGACATGGCGTGCGATCCCTTTGGGAGCTACGTGCTGAGCGTTCGTTCGTAAGTGCGGGGTTCGGCAGCGACGAAACCGGCGTTTCAACACGAAGAACACGAAGGATACGAAGAAGGCTTTGAAAGGGATGCCATGATTTCTCTCGCAAAGACGCAGGGATCGCAAAAGAAAAAGGTCCAGGTTTATGATTTCTTTGCGTCTTTGCGTCTTCGCGAGAGATGAGAATTTTAGCGATGGGTATTGGTTTGAAGGAGGACCCCATGGACAAGGACAAGATCGACCCGATTCTCGCCTCCGTGCTCCAGCGGCGGTTCAAGTCCATTACCGAGGAAATGGGGTTGACCCTGCTCCGCACCACGAGGTCTCCAATCCTGAACGAGGCGCGGGACTTCGTCACAGGCCTCTATGACCGAAACGGGCGCATGCTGGAGCAGACCGAGTACATCCCGGTGCTGGCTTTTGCCATTCAGCCGGCCTGCGAGTACATCGTGGGGTATTTCGGCGACGACATTCATCCGGGGGATGTGATCCTTCATAACGACGTGTTCACCGGCGGGAACCAGAATGCGGACGTGGCCGTGTTCAAACCGATCTTTCACCAGGACGAGCTCATGGCCTGGGCGGCCTGCAAGGGGCACCAGGCGGACATCGGCGGGGCCGTGGCCGGAGGATACAACCCCGAGGCCCGGGAGGTGTGGCAGGAGGCCCTTCGAATCACGCCGGTCAAGATCTACGACGCGGGGAAGTTTCGAAAGGACGTCTGGGACTTCGTGTTCGCCAATATTCGCTACGACATCGTAGAGGAGGACATCAAGGCGGAGATCGGCGGCTGTGTCGTGGGGGAGCGAGGCGTGCAGGCCCTGCTGGAGCGTTACGGACCGGTGACCTTCAAGAACCACGTGGAGCACCTGTTCGACGTCACCGAGCGCATGGTGAGGAAGGAGATCCGCGAGATCCCGGACGGCACCTATCGCGGGGACAGCGTGGTCTACTACGACGGCATCCACGAGGGCTCGGAGATGACCATTCGCCTGAGCGTGGTGGTGGAAGGGGAGGAGATCACCTTTGATTTCACCGGGTCCTCTCCCCAGACCGAGGGGTTTGTGAATGCCCCGTATGCGGCCACGGCTTCGGCGGTCCTCCTCACCTTTCTCATGCTCATCAATCCGGACATCCCCCACAACGACGGCATCCTCAGGCCCATCCACATCGTGAACCCGGAAGGGTCGTTCCTGAACGCCCGTTTCCCTGCGGCCACCACCTTTGGAAACAGCATCACCGGGCCCAACTCGGACGCCATTCTCAAGGCGTTTTCCGAGCCCCTGCCCAGGCGGGTCACCGCCGGCTGGAACCGTTTCCTGGGGTTCACCATCACAGGGTGGGACCCCAGAAAGGACCGGTCGTACGTGGACATCCTGTTCCTGGCGCTCAAGGGAGGATCGGGCGGGACGTGGATGGCCGACGGGTACGACCACATCGGTTTGATCAACTGCGCCGGGGGCATCCTGGCCCAGGATTACGAGATGTTCGAGATCCATGACCCGCACTTCCTGATCCGCCACGAGTACCTTCCGGATTCGGCCGGCGCAGGGCGCTGGCGCGGAGGCCTGGGCGTGGAGACCGAGTTCGAGATCTACGGGGAGAACGTGACCGGCATCGCATTCGGCGACGGGATCGAGGAGGAAGCCCGGGCCTTCGGCCTCTTCGGAGGCAAGCCCGGCACGGTGAATCGGGCGGAGTTTCGATACCCCGACGGCACCGTGCGAACGGCCAGGGCCAAGGAGATCATCCGGAACATCCCCCCGCACACGGTTTTCAAAGACCAGGCCGGAGGCGGGGGAGGGTATGGAAACCCCCTGGAACGCCCTGTGGATCGGGTCCTGGAGGACGTGCGGAACGAGCTCGTGTCGGTACGCTCAGCACGGGAGGACTACGGCGTGGTCGTGGACGAGGTGACCCTGGAGCTGGACGAACAAGCCACACAGAAGCTGAGGGAGGCATGACCATGGGAGGCTGTCGGGTGGAGCACATCGGTATTCTGGTGGAGAACCTGGATCGAAGCCTGAGGGTTTTCGAGCGATTGCTCGGCCTTGGGGCGGCCGAGGTGAAGGACATGCCGGATGTGGGCATGCGGGTGGCGAGCCTTCAGGCCGAGAACGTGCGTATCGAGCTGATCCAGTATACCTCCGAGACTGCCGGTTTCGGCCGGCATGTCATGGGCTCGGCTGACGGATACAACCACATCGCCGTGGAGGTGGAGGACCTGGAGCCCGCCCTGAAGACGTGGGAGGCCGGGGGCGCGCGGGTCATGGAGGGGTTCCCCCGTGGCGGGAGTCACGGCAGGATCGCCTTTTTCGACCCGGCCACCACGGAAGGGCTTTTGTTGGAAGTCTGCGAGGCCTAGGGAGGATGCGGGAATGACGAACGGAAGAGATCGAAAGCTGTGGAATGAGCGCGTGGAGACCCTTTCCGGGGAAGAGCTCCGGGCGCTTCAGCTGAAACGACTGCAGAAGCAGGTGGCCTACAACGTGGAGAACAGCCCGGTGTACCGGAGGAAGTTCGAGGAGGTCGGGGCCACCCCGGCGGATATTCGAAGCCTGGAGGACTTCGCCCGCATTCCCCTTATGACCAAGGATGAGCACCGCCAGGCCCAGGAGGAATCCATCGAGCGATACGGGAACCCCTTCGATCTCCTGGCCTGCGCCCCGAGGGAGAAGATCGTCCGCATCAACTCCACGTCCGGCACGACCGGAACGCCGACCCTCTACACCCTGACCCAGCACGACGTAGGCGTCGTGAACGAGATGCACGCGCGGAAGTACTGGCGCGCCGGGATCCGTCCCGGCGATGTCATGATCCAGGCCCTGTCCCTGAGCATGTTCACCGGCGGGCTTCCCCTCTCCGAGGGCATTCAGCACATGGGGGCGTGCGTGGTCCCCGTAGGGATCGAGGGCGGGACACGCCGCGTGCTCGATTTCATCCGGCTCACCGACCCGGTGGCCATTATCGCTACACCCTCCTTCGGGCAGTACATGATCGAGCGCAGCCCCGAACTCGTGGGCAAGGAGGCGCGGGACCTCGGCCTTCGATGGTTCTTCTGCGCAGGGGAGCCCGGCGGCGGGAACCCCGAGGTGCGAAAGGTCCTGGCCGAGGGATTCGGGGCCAAGGTGTTCGATCACACCGGCGGGGGGCACGCCTTTCATGGAATCTCCTGTGATGAACCGCCGGAGCAGTACACGGGCATGCACTTTGTGAGCGAAGACCACTGCCTCCTGGAACTGGTCGACCCGGTGACCAAGGAACCCGTCCCGCTCGAGGACGGGGCCCGGGGGGAGATGGTGTTCACGTTTCTCCTCTGGGAGGGAGGGCCTTTCATGCGTTATGCGCTAGGGGACATCCTGGAGATCTCCACGAAACCCTGTGCCTGCGGCATGCCGGGCAAGACTTTTCGGATCGTGGGGCGGGCGGACGACATGCTCATCGTCAAGGGCGTGAATGTCTATCCCGAGGCGATCAAGGGGGCGATCCTTTCGTTCCACCCCCGGGTGACCGGTCACTTCCGGATCCGCCTGAAACGGCCCGGTCCTGTGGTGGAGCCGCCTCTCCGAGTCCGGCTGGAGTACGGCCACGGCGTGTCCGAGAAGGACCTCGCCGGCCTGGAGGAGGATCTCATGAACCACTTCCGCCAGGAGCTTCGTATCGCGCCAAAGCTCGAGTGGGTGGCCCCGGAGAGCCTGCCCCGCGAGAAGAAGAAGACCCGGTACATCGAGATCGAGGAAGCGTCCTGAAAACACGGAGGCGGTCATGACCGAGGAGAAGGACGTCCTTGAAGGCAAGCGGGTGCTCGTTGTGGACGACGAGCCTGACATTCTGTCCTCCATCGAGGGGATTCTGGACGACTGTGTCCTGGATCAGGCCGGGACGTACGAATCGGCCAGGGACCTCCTGGAGACCCATCGGTATGACGCGGCCATCCTGGACATCATGGGCGTGCAGGGCTACGATTTGCTGGATCTGACCCATGAAAAGGGCATTCCCACCCTCATGCTCACGGCCCATGCCCTCAGCGCGGACAACCTGGTCAAGTCCATCAAGCAGGGGGCCCGTGCGTACGTACCCAAGGACAAGATCGTGGAGATTCGGACGTTCCTTCGAGACATTCTCGAGGAAACGCCGAAACGCGGGCGCCTGGGCCGTTGGTTTGCGAGGCTCGAGCCGTTTTTCGAAGAGAAGTTCGGAGAGTACTGGAAGGAGAAGTCCGACCCGGAGTTCTGGCGCAAGTATTACTGATTGACGGTCTCGAAAAAATTCGCTCGACCGCCTGTCGGCTGCATTTAAGTCATTGGAATCGTTAGAGGCAAATCTCCAGATCACGGGTATTTTACAACTCAATCACTAATTCCGTTCATAATTTCTGCGATCTTCGCACCCTTGTGAGAGAAAACCAGGAGGGAGGAGCCCCCGTGACGGCACAGGAACTCGATCTGAGTATACAGGTGGCGGGCGTGCGGTTTCGAAGCCCTCTCGTGGTCTCGTCCTCCGAGTGCACCGCTGACCTGGACCTGGTGCTGCGGCTGTGTAAGGGGCCGGTGGGAGCACTCGTGACCAAGACATTCACCTCCAATCCCGCCCACAAGGTGCGTGTCCGGCCGTACCAGTTTCCCCTGCGGGCCCTGGGGAAAGGCTTTCGCGAGGGCAAGGCCCTGTACTCCCTCGCTGCCCCCCATGTGGAGGGCCTGGATGCCTGGTGCAGGACGGTCTCCCACATGGCGGAGCTTTCTCGGCGCCGCGGTGTGGTGCTCGTGGCGAGCTTTTTCGAGGAGCCCGACGCCGTGGATCTCTGGGTGGAGACGGCCGGGCGTCTGGAGGCGGCGGGCCCGGCCATGCTCGAGCTCAACTTCTCGTGCCCTCACGTGTCCGAGACCCTGACCCGGAGATTCGAGACGGCCGTGCGCATTCTGGAGGGGGTCCTGAAGGCCTCCGGGATCCCGGCGGGCGTGAAGATCGGGCCCTCACTCGAACCCCTGGAATCGGCGGCAGCCGCCCTGGAGAATGCCGGCGCGGCCTTTCTCACCGCCCACAACGCACCCGGAGGGATCGTGGTGGATGTGGAGCGAGAAGAGCCTTTCGGGGCCCCCGCCATTGGCGGGTATGCCCCGGGTCGAACCTTCCTGCCCATGTCCCTCGCCCGGGTGGTGCGCATCCGTAAGGCCGCGTCCATTCCCGTGATCGGTGTGGGCGGTGTGTCGAACCATCGGGACGCGCTCCAGTACCTCCTCGTGGGCTGTCCGCTCGTGGGCGTGGGATCGGCCCTTTACTTCGACGGTCCCCCATTGATGGAACGCATGCACCGGGGCCTCGCGGACTGGATGAAGAAAAAGGGGTATGAAAGCCTGGAGGACGTCATCGGACGTGTGTTTCCGCGTATCGAGAACGCCGCCGCCCTTGGCGCGCGCGAGCCATACCCCTACACGCTTCCTCCGGACGGCCCGTACGTTCCAAAGGCCGATGCATCGACCTGCACGGCCTGCGGGGCCTGTGTCCGCGGATGCATTTACGGCGCACTCGAGATCAGCGAAGCAGGATGCGCCGAGGTCGATGCGGACCGGTGCTGGAGCTGCGGGTTCTGCGTGGGCGTATGCCCCGAGGGGGCCGTGTCGCTTCGGGATCGTCGGGACCCCGATCGCGTGGTCTGGAACAACCGGGGCACGGCCCGCTCCTTTGTGGAGTGACCCACTGCTTCGCCCTCCAGGGCTTGAGATCAGGCATTCCCCATTGAAGGCATGTGCAAAAGGGTGCCAGGAGATTGCGGACGCGCCTTTCCGATGGAACCTATACAGTTCTTGTAATGTTCGAGCATGAAGTAGAGCCTGAATGTCACGAGCTCATTCAGGAGTTGCTCATAGTTTTTCCGGTGGACATCCCCGGAATGCTCGCCCAGCAGGCGATTCAGGACTCTCTCTGTCGCTGTGGAAAGAATGTGGTGAATCCTGGATTGGTGTGCGTCGAGTTCGTCCCCGTTCTCTCCGATGCCCCAGATGGCATGAACGATATAGGAGCGGGATGCATGCAGCAATACCGTCGCATATCGCATAAAGACATCGAGCACGGCTTGGTCCAAGATCTTTTCCATTTCCCCGGCAAAGAAACACTCCCCTCGCTTCATTTCGGGTACTTTCCCACGGCGCTTGCGATGGATGAACATGGGTCGTCCTTTCCAATAGGGGTGTGAGAACCGATGATCAACGGATCGTCCCTTCATTCAAGGCTTCCCTTCGAGACAGGTTGTGGCGGGAAGGCTGGGAATAAGCGGCCTGCGGGGCGTTGAATCCCTACAGGCCGCTTTGCATACGAATGTTAGAAGTCTTTGAACTCCTCGGAATCGTCAAAGGGAATCGCCTGATCCGGGCTCAACTCCCTGCCGTCCCCGGGATATGCCGCCTTTGAAAGTCCGGAGCTCGCGCGGGACTTCCGATACGGCACGACTCCCTTGGAAGGGGTCCCCTCATCAGGGTCCGCCTTGTGACCCGTGCGCTTGAATCCGCGATTCGATCGATTTTGATGCCCACCGGCTCCCACCAGTTTGACCAGCTGGGCCACCATGGTTTTCATCTGCTCTGCCTGGGCGTTCATTTCCTCGGAGGAGCTCGCGGATTCCTCGGCATTTGCGGCGTTCTGCTGGATTACCTTGTCCATGTCCGTTACGGCCTGGTTCACCTGCTCAATCCCCTCGGACTGTTCCTGTGAGGCAGCCGATATTTCACCAATGAGCTCCGCGACCTTGGTGGAGCTCTCCGCCACCCTGCCGAACTCCTCGTTCGTGCGGGCCACAAGTCCGGAACCGTCCTGGACCTTCTTTGTGGTGTCTTCAATCAGGTTGGCGGTGTTCTTGGCGGCCTCGGCGGCGCGCATGGCAAGATTTCTCACCTCGTCGGCAACGACGGCAAACCCCGATCCGGCTTCTCCGGCCCGGGCTGCTTCCACGGCTGCGTTCAAGGCCAGGAGGTTGGTCTGGAATGCGATCTCGTCGATGGTTTTGATGATCTTGGAGGTCTCTTCACTGGACTTCGTGATCTCCTCCATGGAGGAGGTCATGTCCGACATGGATTGATAGGCGGAGCTCACTACCTCCTTGGTTTCCTCCATCAACCCGTTGGCCTGGTTGGCATGTTCCGCATTCTGCTTGGTCATGGAGGACATTTCTTCGAGGGAGGAGGAGGTCTCTTCTATGGAGGCGGCCTGCTCTGATGCCCCCTCAGCCAGGGATTGGCTGGCTGCAGAGACCTGTCCCGATGCCGAAGCGACCTGCTCTGCACCTTCATTCAGGCCCTCGATCACCCGGCTCAGGGATCGCGTGAGACCCTTGGAAATCAACATGGCGAGAAACGCCCCGAGGAAAAGGGCTCCCAGACCGACTGCAAGGATGATCACAATGCTCCGATTGTTGGCGGAAACCAGCTGCGGCCCGAGCTCGTCCTGCTCGTTGAGGTAGGTCAGCTTGATGTCTTCCGCTGCCTGTGCGATCTCGGGTCCGATCTTGTCCAGCGAGCCTTGAATGACCTGGTTTCGGTCGAAAATGACGCTGATGAGGGATTGAAGGGCTGTCACGTACTCCTTTCGGGCCTTGGATACATCGCTTAGCAAGCGGCGTCTTTCAGGGTCCTGGATTTCCCGGTCCAGGATCTGAATCTGGTTCTCCATCTCTTCGAGCTCGGAGAGGGCCCTGTCCGCGTCCGGTTTCGCATTGGTGGTCAGAAACTTTGCCATGTACAACCTGCACAGAAGGAGATTCCGCTGGGTCATGCCCGCGCCAAACGTTACGGCCGTATCCCGGTCACGATCCGCCGTTTTCATGATCTCCGTCAAACGGGCCTCCATAAGGGGGCCCTGGACATTCAGGATGGAGTTCACCAGTTGGTCGCGTTCCTTCATGAACCCTTCCACGGCACCGAATGCGGATTTATAGGCCCCGATGTCGGTGTTCACCAGTTTGATCTGCTCCGCTCGTTCAGCGTTGTGGATGCTCGAAGTGGCGTCCTCCAGAAATGAGGCGGTTTTTGTCATGTACTCGTGCAATTCATCGGCGTCCTTTTGGGCTCCGCTGATGATGAAATCCTTCGCGTTCATCCGAATCATCAGCATATTCGCCTGAATACGTCCGACCAGGTTCGTATTTCGTGCAATATGACGATATCTTCCAAAGCCGTCCGACGCATTGGTTAATGAAAAATAGGCCACAAATCCGACTGCAACAAGGAGTAGAAGGATGGATGAAAAGCCCATGACGATTTTCTTTCCCACGGTGAGATCTTTCAGCATTTTTGCCTCCCTTTTCGATACGTTGATGATTTCGTCGCTGCTCCGATGATTGCGCGACTTGGACGCTGGTTCCCGGGGCATCCCTCGGGTTTGATTTGACGATATCTCTAGGCAAAAGGCATACCAAACTGCGATGATTTAAATAGTATGTGAAAATTCAGATAGTTAAATGTGTTTCGGGAGATCGGACTGCGGAGAGGAAATCCGGCTTTGTTCACCGTAAGCGGATTCGTGTTCACAAAAAGCGGACGGATGTTCTCTGGAAGGGAACTACTGCGGCGTGCTTGGGACGGTCCCCCAATCCAAACGGGAGAGTTCATGCTTTTTCATGAGAGTGTAAAGGCGCGTGCGACCCAGGCCGGAGAGTTGGCAGGCCTCTTTGATCGAGCCTCTCGCTGTTCGAATCAGGCGCTGAAGGTATTCCTTCTCCAAGCGATCCAGTGCGGATTCACGGAACACGTGGTATGCCGGAAGGGCCTCCGGCGGCTGTACCAATGGCACGTGAGGTTCTGTGCCGACTTCCATTCCCTGGTCTACAGACGCCCGGGCAAGCTGAGCGCGCACGTGGATCGGAAGGTGATTGGGGATCAGTGTCGGATCATCTCCAGCCTGGGTCATCGCGGCCTCAAGTGTGTTGATCAGCTCTCGAACATTGCCGGGCCAGGGGTAGGAGAGAATCGCCTCCAGGAAGTCGGGTGTAAACCCTTTCATCTCCAACGACGACCTCTTGCACAGCCTGGACAGGTAGTGGAGAACCAGGTCCCGAATGTCCTCGGGCCGCTCTCGGAGCGGAGAGAGTTCGATCGCGTAGGATCGCAGCCGATACAGCAGGTCCTCTCGAAAGCGGCCTTGCTCCACCATTTCCTCCAGGTTCCTGTTTGTGGCGGAGATCAAGCGAAAGTCGCTTTTCACCTCCATCTTCGCTCCGATGGGCCGAAAGCACCGTTCCTGAAGGACTCTTAGAAATGCCTTTTGCATGGAGAGCGGAAGCTCTCCCACCTCGTCCAGGAAAAGCGTTCCCCCGTCCGCCAGCTCGACCATACCGGTTTGGGTCGTATTGGCCCCGGTGAAGGCCCCCTTTCTGTGACCGAAAAGGATGTTTTCCACGAGGGTCCCCGGCATGGAGGCACAGTCCACGGTAATAAATCTTTGCCCCGAGCGGATGCTGTTTTCATGGCAGGCCCTGGCAAAGAGCTCCTTGCCCGTTCCCGTTTCTCCGGTGATCAGGACGTTTGCTTCGTGGGACGCCGCGTTTGCGAGGGCATCCAGGGAGATTTGCATGGGTCTGCTCCGGCCGATAATCCCGCCGAGCTTCAACGTCCTGGAGGGCTCGGAGGCTTTATCCGAGACCTTTCGATAGTTGAAAACGTGGGTCAGGGGAAGCAGGACCTTGCTCGGGGAGAGGGGCTTTTGCAGGTAGTCCCAGGCACCGGTCTTGATGGCGAGTTCTGCGCCGTCCGCGTCCCCATTTCCTGTGATAATGATCACTTCGGGAGGCGACTTTCGGTTTCGAATGGCAGGCAGCAGGTCCAGGCCGTTGCCGTCAGGCATGTGGACGTCCAGCATGAGCAGGTCGTAGGACGTCTCCCGAAGATGCTCCAACCCTTGGGCAAGGGTGTGAGCGAACGTGGCGCAGTGATCCTTGCTCTCGATGATTGCCTTCAAGGTCATACACACGCCGACGTCATCGTCGATGATCAGTACGTTACCCATGTTCAACGCTCCGCCGTTTTGGTTTGGGAACCGTCATTCGCATCCAGAACACGCCGAATGGCTTTTGCCAGCCGGCTCGTCAACACGGGCTTCATGATGAACTCACGAATGCCCAGGGTTGCTGCGCTTTCGCGGGTCACAATCTCACTGTAACCCGTGAGGAGGACCACGGGGATGTCGGGCCGGATGCGCATGGCCTTTTGGGCAAGCTCCATGCCGGTCATGTGGGGCATGGTCTGGTCCGTGATCACGAGGTCGAACTTTCCCGGCTGCTGCTCAAATGCCTGGAAAGCATCTTCGGAGAGCATGTATGCCGTGACTTCGTATCCAAGGTCGGTCAGGCTTTGCTGCACCATGGTGAGGATCGATTCCTCATCATCCACCACCAGGACGTGCTCATGTCCTCTCATGGCCGGCTCGGAAAGCACCGGTGCGGGAAGAGCATCCTCATCCTCCTCCAAGCCATTGAACATGGGGAGAAAGACATGAAAGGCCGTTCCTTTTCCCGGTTCGCTGTATACGCTGATCCGTCCTTCGTGAGACTTGACAATGCCGTGAACCACGGCAAGCCCCATTCCGGTTCCTTCCCCTTCGGCCTTGGTCGTGAAGTAGGGGCGGAATATCTTCTCCAGCACCTCCTTTTCCATGCCGTACCCTGTATCGCATACCGCCATTCTCAGGTACGTGCCGGGAGCGATCTGACCCCATTCATCCTGATCCCCGTCACCCACTTCCGTCTCCTCGAACGTCAGGCTCAGCACGCCGCCCTGCTCTCTCATGGCATGATAGGCGTTGGTGCAGAGGTTCATCAGGATTTGGTGAACCCCTGTGGGATCCGCGATAATTGGGCGGATGTCCTTTAGAAGATCCAGTTTAATATCGATTGTGGTCGGGAGGCTTGCCCGGAGGAGCTTGATCACCTCAGTAACAAGGGGCGCAATCTGGAAGGGTTTCTTCTCGTAGTCCCGCTGCCGGCTGAAGGCCAGGATTTGTTTTACCAGATTTTCGGCACGCTGGGCCGCCGTGAATACCTGCTCCAGGTTCTGATAGGGCTTGTCCTTGGGATCCAGGGCATTCATGGTCATCTCGGTGAATCCGAGAATGGGGGTAAGGATGTTATTGAAGTCATGTGCAATGCCCCCGGCAAGCGTGCCGATGGCCTCCATTTTCTGGCCTTGAAAAAGTCGCTTTTCATAGACTTTTCGCCTACTGATATCCCGGAGTACCACGAGATGGGCGCTTTGCCCTTCAAAGGGGATCGTGTTGGAGGTAATCTCCACTTCCACGCACGTCCCGTCCTTGTGCATCAGCTCGGCTTCGAGCCGGGCTGGGGTGGCCGAGCCGGTGCTGCCTTTGTTGACGAATTCCATGATACAGGGTGCCTCCTCGGATGGAATGCATTCCACAAACGGTTGGTCCAGTAGATACGGGATGGGAACCCCGGTCATGGCGGAAACCTGGGAGTTCGCATATTGGATGGCGTCTCCCTGGAGCACAAGGATTCCGTCGTTGCTGTTTTCCACCACGCTTCGATACTTGCTTTCGCTTTCGATCAAGGCTTTCCTGGTGGCATCGAGCTCGGTCAGGTTCTCAATGTAGAAAGCGATGGCATATGGGTTCATGTCAATGATGTTCTCGAGGGTTTCTCTTTCCTTGTTCAGCTGGGCCTCCATGGATTTTCGATCCGTGATATCCCGAACCACGGCGACCACGCTTTCCCGTCCCCCGATGGATGCAGGCTTTAGGGTCACTTCATTCCACATGACCCGGCCGTCCTTATTTCTCGCAACCCACTCCGCAGTTTGCGGTCCTTCTTGATTCGCTCTCTGAATCCAGCTGTTTGTACTCTGACAAGCGTCGGATTCATTTTCCACGCAAAAGGAGTCAATCGTCTTGCCGAGAACCTCCTCTTTCGTATAGCCCATTGCATCGAGCCATGCCCTGTTGACATCCAGGATGGCCCCGTTTTCAGGATCATGAACGGAAATCATTTCCGTGACCGAGTTGAAGATCTGGCGGTAGCTCTCCTGTGAACGCTGCAGCTCCTCTCTGGCTTCCAGCTGCTCCGTGATGTCCTCCATCACGAGGAGAAGGCATGGTTCCGGGCCGGCGCTGATCCTCTCACCGAAAAAGCGTACCATGCGTTTTTCGCCCGATCCTGTCCGTATGGGGGCTTGAATAGGCAATTCTCCATGGTTCAAAGCCTGTATAAAACGCTCGCGGTCTTCCGGGCGCTCCCAAAATCCCAGATCAATCGACGTCTTTCCAACGAGCTCGTCACGATCGCATCCGATGAATTTCTCGAAGGCCTCATTGAAATCCATCAACTGGCCGTCGCGAAGCCTGGTCATCACCATAATCAGGGGACTCAGTTGAATGGCCTTGGTGAACTTTTCCTCACTGATGCGGAGGCTCATTTCGGCGCTTTTTTGCGGGGTAATGTCTCGAAGCATGCCCACAAAGGACTCGACCCTCCCTTCCTCCGAGTACACCGGAAAACTGGAAAGGCTTACACACCGAGGACGGTCCGGGGCCTCGGGGTCCACGTCGCGCGGATTGTACCACACCTCCTGGATATGGCACGGTTGGCCGCTCTTCAGTTTCATCAATTCATTCTTAAACCCGGCGCGTATCAAGACGGGGTCTTGGAAGAAGCAGTAGTCCGGCGGGGGTTCTTTCCCGAACAGATCCAGATAGGCCTGGTTGCCTCGCACGCACCTCCCCTTATCGCTGTAAAGAAAAACGGGAAAGGGGTTCAGGAAAATCAATTTTTTCAGGGCGTCCTGTTCCTTTTTGATCCGTTTCTCCATCTGTTTCTCACGGGTGACATCGTGGGAAACCACGTATACGCAGGTCTCTCCTTCGTGAACAAGGGGACCTCCGCCGGATTCCAGGTAGACCTCCCTCCTTTCCAGTGTAGTGATACGGTGAATCGCGGGAGAGAAGGTCCCTCCTTTTTTTGTCACGTGGGTGAAGCGTTTTAAGAACTCCGGCGCATCCTCCGGATGGATGAAATCGAAAAGATTCCTGCCGATGACCTCATCGGGTCCTTGGGCATCCAGGATTTTCCAGCCGGCTCGATTGATGAACCGTATTTTCCCGGAGGCCTCGTAAACAAAGAGGATGTCGTGCAAGAGTTCACTCAGTTGACGGTAGCTCTGCTCGTTTTGCTCGGGAACCTCCCCGTTGCCCGCCCATCCCTGGTAAAGGGGATGGAGGGCGCGCTGGCTGTCATTGGAAAAAGGCAAGGGAATGAGGTTTTCCATGTTTTCAGGCTCCATGTGTAGAGGGCACAGGACGTCTTTGAAAATGCTTCGCTCGGGCATCCTTCGCAGCTTTCTGTAGGGGATTCGCCCGAATTCACCATACGATTTGAAAAACTGGAACGAATGCAAGATAAATGCCAGTTAGATCAAATGGTTTGCGGGCGAGCTGCACCTTGCGACGCTCCTGGATTTGCCTCCCTTTCCTCCAACCGCTTCAAAATCAATGAAAACATCTGCGTCATAAACCCGTCGCAATGGGATCTCGCATCGTAGAGAGTCTTTGTCCCCAGGGAGATCTCCGAAAAACGGAGCGGCCCGTGATCCCCCTTCCCGCCTTGCAGTTCCTCTTGACAAGCGCATTGGGATGATTATTGGGAGAAGAGTGCGCCTCTATGGGGGCGCTCTTGAGAAAGCCCTGGAAACGGTTGATCAAAGTCGCTGATGATGGATTTTAGGATGCTGTTCGAAGGGCTTTTTTTTCGAACGCCAGGGATGCATTTTGTGGGGATAGAACGATGCAGGATTATTATGTGGTCCTTGGAATCGGCAAAGGGGCGAGCCTGGAAAAAATCAAAAAGGCCTACCGGTCCGTGGTGAAAAAACACCACCCGGATGTCACTCCGAGCCAGGAGAGCAAAGAACGGTTCCTGAAAATCAGGGAGGCCTATGAGATCCTGAGTGATGAAACCAAGCGAAGGCAATATGACGCGGCACTGGAAAGAGAGGGATCCTCCCTCAGGGGCAGGCACAAGCCCGAGATCGTCCGTGCCAGAAATGCGCAATGGAACGAGATGGAGGACCGGTTCTTTTCCTCGACAGACGAGTTCTTGGAAGGGTTTCTCCCGGGATTTTTTGACCCGGGCCCCCGCAGAGGCCAGGCAAAGGACCTCTATTATGAGGCCATCCTGACGCCGATGGAAGCCGCCCGTGGAGGGCTTTTCCCGATCCCGATTCCCGTGCTGGAACCCTGTCCGAGGTGCGGGAAATCCGGCGTGTGGGAGGATCTCTTCTGCCCGGTGTGCCGCGGATACGGAAGGGTGCGCAGAGAACGGGAGATCACGCTGAGCATCCCACCGAACGTGACCCATGGAACGAAAATCACGGTGTCTCTGGAGGATATTGGTCTCAGGGATGTCGATTTGAATATGGTCTTTTACATTGGTTCGGATTGAGAATTCCTTTGACCCGCTCAATATGAGCATGGAGGGAACGCAAATGAAGCTATGGGATCGAGTCCAAAGAGGAATGGAAGCCGGTTTTGATTCCGCGTTGACCGCTGTTCATGTCATCACGGAAAAGGCGGGTGAGGGGATAGAACTCACCCGATTACGGCGGGAGAAGGCCCGGCTGGAAACGCTGATCACGAGGCAACTGGCGACACTCGGGAATGCAGTCTATGAAAAAATTTCCGCAGAAAGACTGAACGACATTGTTGAAAAGCTGGAAATCAAAGACCTCCTTCTGGAGCTTGCCGAGAGCGAAGCCCACATCGTTCGAATCGATCAGCGTCTTTCGCGGGAGTTGACCGAAAACAAGGCAGAGGAAGCCCCTGAAGAACCTGATGCGGCGTCCACGAACTGAAGCTAAGACCTCGGGCCGTTTCATGGGCCGGGGGAGATTTGCGAAACTCCTTCTCTGCTGGGTGACTTCAACACCAAGCGGAGAAGGAGAAGATCTCCCCTGCTGAGAATGACTTCAAGGGAAGGATCCAGGTCAGGACCGAAACGGTTGCCGCGTTCACAGCGGCCGTATCGATCTGGGTTTTCCCTGATTGACCAAGCTCCACATATCCATTTAGATCATTTCGTATCTACATAAATGCATCGTTCGCCTTCAAAGGGCCTTCCCTTTGCCCATCCGGTCGTTTACGGCCGGGCTTTTTTATTGACACGCATCCTTCTACGTGGGTACCATTTTACTGTTTACAGATTCTGAAAACGCCGTAATCCTGCACTCCCGATCCTGCACGCGGTATCTTTTTTGTTCACCCTTTCGATTTCCGATCTCAACGGCATCGCTTTCCAGCGGTCATTTACACATCCTGTTTTTTCGCGCATCGTATTCTTACAAATAAAAAGACCCTTGTGGGCTCGACGGATTCACGGAAGGGAGGAGGGGCGATGAAAGCTTCAGGGATTCTCGGTTTGATCGCACTCGTAGTGGTGGTGTGTTTTGCGTATGCGGCCCCCGGTTGGTGCTGTTCCAAGCACGGCGTGGGTCCCGGGGGTCATCCGGCTGGCACTTCGGGCACGCCTGCCCCTACGGGCGGAGAGGACCACCATATGCCGCAGGGTATGGACGACAATGCCGTGAACACCCAACGGGAAGGGGCGGACGATGCCTCCCGGGAATTGGGCGGATCCGGCCTCCCGGGCGGCGGGGATGGAAACGGCTCGGGGGTGCGGTTTACCAACGACGGGAGCATTCGAGGAAGCAATCTGAGTTCTTCACCCGGGACCGAGGATGGGGGTAAGGGAGACCAGGAGGACCAGACCGGTGCCAACTTTCTGGCAGAGCTCCTCGTGGGGGAGGCCATGGGCGTCTACACCAAGGAGCAGGTGGACCGGATCCTGGATCGGATTCTCGGCAGCCAAGGGAACCAGTCGGCCGCGCCCCCCAAAAGGACGACTCGTCTGCACTATGCAGAAGGTTACACCCCTGATTCAGGGTACGAAAGCGATGCGAAAGACGAAGTGATACAGGTCATCATGGATGATATCCTACCGCCGGTGAGTTACGAAAGAGATGGAACGCCGGAATACCATTCCTCATACTGGCTGATCAGGGTCTTTGGCTGGATGGGCAGAACTGGGACTCGGGCCACGAGATAGTGAGGTCATGAGGCGTCGAGTCCTGCCGTAAACCCCCCATACCCTTGGCGGCTCGATGTATCGTGCCTCGACAAGGCCTTGCTCGTTCAATCCTCCTACCGCGAATGCGGGGTGATTTCCTTCGATTTCAGGGGATGGCGATGAAAAAGCTCATTCTGCTTCTGCTCCTTTCTTTCCTGGGAATAGTCCTCTATACAGGACAGGCGTTTGCGATCCAATCCTTCAGCTACAGGCTGGCAGGCGATAAACCCAAAGTGGAATCCCTGAGACCCGACGAGGTCGATCCGGTCCTTCACCTGGCCCTTCGTGCCCTGGAAGAGGCCCGTGCGGATCGGCTCGACAGGGTCCCCTACGTGAAAACCTGCCCGGAAACCCGGATTGAGTTCAAGGGAGGAACAGGCAACCGCCGCTTCAGGCAGAACGGTCTCGTGGTGACCGGGTACCGGAAGCTGGAGTCCGGTTCCTTTTCTCTGGATGCGGTGATCGAGTCCATGGGGCCTTCCGGACGGATTGGCCTGAGCCGGAATCACATGGTCTTCAGCCTGTGTAAGGGGGATCAGGAGCAATGTGCCTGCATGAAAAAGGCCCTGATGGAGATTTCAAAAACCATGGAGGAGGGCTCCCCTGAGGCCCGGGAAGAATTCAAGGACGATGTGATCGGCTATCAGAAGAAACTCGGGCTCGAACCGGACGGTGTTTTCAACGAGAAGACCGCAGAGGCCATTGCAGGTGACCTGCCGCTCCTGGACATTCAGGAGATGACATCCAGCGTCCTGTATCCGGAAAAGCCCCGGCATGTCGTGTTTATCCTTCCAAGGGAGGAAGTGGCCCGGAATGCAGAGGCCTTCAATCGCGGGATCGACAGCCTCCGGGAAGTGAGAGAGCGCGCGATTCCTTCCACGGACTTCCGGGATCACGCAAAGAACGGCGGAGAGTACGTGCTCTTTGTCTTTTTCCTGGATCGCGTGAACCCTTCCATGGACCTGAGAACCGGCTTTTCCCGAAGCCCGGGCTCTCTGCCGGACACCATGACCTCCAAGCAGTACCCCCTGGCGGGGAAATGGCCTGTGCTCGTTGAGCCCTTTCAATCAGGGCCGATTGCGGATTCGGATCGGCTGTACGTGCACATCTTGCTGGGGGGATTCCCCGTATCTGAAATTCAAATTTTCTAAACTGCCCGCCCAGGAGAGCGTGGGGCTTCACCGTCGTGGTCCCCTTTTTCGCACAGGAAAACGTCCGCGGCCGACGCGAGCCGAATGAATCCCCTGGGCAGTCCCCCGGCCATGTCGGCGGACCTGAGGGTTTTGACCATTCCAGGAGTAAAAGAGGGACTCCTGAGCAGTCCGTCTCCCGCACACTTTTACATGGGAATCACTGTTCCACCAGTTCCACGCGGCGGTTTTTTGCCCTTCCTTCGTCGGTCCTGTTCGAGGCGATGGGGCAGGCAAAAGATACACCCACGGGGGCAAGGCGGCTTGCAGCAATTCCGTGTTGACGAACCAGTGCATTCACCACCGATTTCGCCCTTCGCTGCGACAAGTCCATATTAAAGCCGAACGTTCCCACGTTGTCCGTATGACCTACGACCATCAGGTTCATTCCCGGATTTTCCTTCAGGAGCTTGGCGATCTGTTCCAGTGTAGGCTCTGATTCAGGTTTGATATCGGCCTTGTTGAAATCGAAGAAGATCCCGTAGAGGGCAATGCTTCCAGTGGTGGAGATCTCCCCGGCCATTTCCTCGGCCTGAATGACGACCATTTTCTGTTCACGCTTTTTGGACTGAATGATATCCACCGCGGCAACGGTCCGCCCTTTGAAGGCCCTGCACGAATGTCCGGGCTGGACCGTGTAGGCCAGGACGGATACGTGGGCGCCGCTCTCGCTCAGGATTCCCACAGTGTACCGCTGATTGGAAATACGCTCTCTCTGGGTGCAGGAGCCGGGCGAAAAGGCCGCGTCCTGGATCTGCTCGTCAGGCCGCAGAACCATAGACAGACTCATGTCTCCGCCTCCGCCGCTGCTGCCCCGGTTCGGATCGCCCCCACAGTCCATTCCCTTGCATTCATAGACGATCTCTCCGCCTTTGCTCTCGATCTCCTCCTGATAGTTCCTCACAACCTCCAGAGGCGACACCCCCTCGGGCATGAGATAGACCAGACGCCAATGCTCGCCTTCCACGGTCTTTTTCTGTTCCGGTTCGAAATAGATATTGTTGTGAGAGTCCCTCTTATCCTTGACCCGCTCCAGTGCGGAGAGCGGCATGGTGAATTCGTTGAAGTCTTTGTGTTCGTAGGAGACGATGAGCGAACCCGCATAACGTCCCAACAGCGGGGAGTCTTTGGCCCCCGACAGATCCGCTGCGGGCAGGGATGTGGCGGCAAGTGTGGCGGGGGCCCATGCCAAAAGGATGATTGTCATCGCGTAAAACAGTCTGACCATGTTTTTTCTCCTTCTGTGGATTTTTGTTTTAGGGAAACGAGAACCGGGTTTACCCGTGAAACCGGGAAGATCGCAAAGACAGTGCGACGTAAGATTTTCTCGGTGTCTTTTCGGGAGGGAAAGAGCTTTCGGTTTTTCCTTGTCTTGGTTGCGGCGGTGCCCCGCCGGGTCCTTTGTAAAGGATACGACTTTTTTGCTACAAAGGACCCGGGAAGCACGAAAAAGGGGGAAGAGGAATACGGAACCGTATTGTGGAATCCATAGGCTTTGTGCATCTCCTTAAAGTGCTCAAGGAGCAGCCGTTCGATGGGGGCCGCGGGCGTTACTGTTTACTGTAGTAGTCGTACTGCGCTCTTGGGAAGATCGTGATCGTGTCAAAGGTATCCCTGCTCTTGTACTTGGTAAAGAGGATCCCGTTTTTGTACACGTACTTATGGGTGCTGTTGTATTTGGATTCGGTGATGTGATCGGGCTTTCCCAGGGCGCTGACAAGGGCATTGACGTCGCTTCCGATCCCGACGCCCTTGATTTTATACTTGTTGATGCTGTACTCCTTGGGAGTTGACGTTCCCACACGGATCGTGACCACCTTGTCGTTCTTGTACCAGAACTCAATGCCGTATTGTCCGTACCGCTGATGCTTTCCATCGGGAGGCAGGGGCGATTCCATGATGGTTTTGCCCAGGGAATCGACGATCTTTTGATAATCCGTTCCCAGGGTGATCCATCCCACGCTCGCGCCCGGCTCCAGGGTCCAGACGTCCACCGGAGTCGGTTTCGTGTCGCTCACAGTCGCTACCTTCTGTGGTGCGGCGGCGGGCTGGCCAAGTTCCTGCTCCTTCTGAACGGGCCGGCTTGGTTCCTGTTCCTGCTGGGTCTCATATACAACCTTGTTGGCCTCCTGCTTCTGGCGGCTTTCTTCGTGGGCATCGGCCAGTTCTCCCTTCATGGCCGCGTACTCCCGTGCCAGTTCGGGACCGAAGGTCTTCTCGAAGTTCAGGTCCTCGAGCTTGATCTCCACGGCGTGGTCGCCTTGATCGCATTGAATGAAGTCGGCAGCCGAAACGAGCCAGACGATGCGCTGGCACTTGACAACGGATCCGTCCTTGAGAAAGACCTCAGCGTTGTCTCTCATGATGATGTCGTCTTTCAGGGATTCGGCGAATCCCAGGGACGGGAGCAGCAGCATGCCGGAGACGAGCACGATACCGGCGATCCGGTTCCAGGAAATGAACAGCTTGGGCATGGTCTTATCGCTCCTTTGGAAAGGGGAGGGTTCCGTTTGAGGTTCCGGCTTCAAAAGGATTCGCTTGTACACGAGCCCGCCCCGCCTCGGCGGGGCGGGCGGATTTTCACTGAATACACAATGGGAACGTAGGCTTCAAACGCATCATAAAGAGGAATGCCGGGAGTGTCAATCGGCAGGGAAAGATACATTGAATGCGGGGCAGAGGTCAAGGGCCTTCCCCAAATGAAAAACGGCGGGCGTGCTTTTCTGTGATCTCCTTTTGTATGGCTTCGGGATCGCCGAAGTAGATGCAGTGCCCCGGGCACACATTGTCCGCACAGGCGGGAACAAGCCCGTGATCCACGCGTTCAAAACAGAGGTCGCACTTGCAGGCGGACCCCCGTTCCGAGTCAACCACTACGGCCCCGTAAGGGCACGCTTCCACACACAACCCGCATCCGATGCAGGTCTCGGGATTCAGGACAACGAGTCCGTCCGCCCGTTTGGTGATGGCCTCCTCGGGGCAGACCTCTACACAAGGCGGCTCGTCACAATGCCGGCAGACACGGACATGGTACAGGAAGTGAGGTTCGCCGTTTCTGATTTCCGGGCCCTCTTCCAGTACCTGAATCCGCCTGACCCCGACTGGGTCCCGGTTCTCCTGCTTGCAGGCCACCTCGCATGTTCGGCAGCCCCAGCAGGAGGCATGGTCGATGACCAGTTCATAGGGTTTCATAACCTTACCTCGTCTCTGCGGTCTCAGGGTGTATCCTGCACAAGAGCGTCCGCACGTGGGTCGCGCCCATGGCGGGATCGCAGTGCTCATAGGCATTGCTCGTGAGGATGTTGATGTTGGATTCCTCCCACCCGTGGCCGGGGTCCTTCCTTTCCGGGAACCACCAGGCGTGTTCCGCTGACACGATCCTGGGGTCCATGCCCTCGAAAAGCCTGGCCCTCTGACGCACCTTGCCCCGGGGTGATTCAATGACGACCCAATCCCCTTCCTGAATGCCTTCTTTTTCAGCGGTCTCCGGGTGGATCTCGACGATCGGGTCCTGGTGGAGCTCCCGGAGCCAGGGCAGTTGGCGGTTCTCCGTGTGAAAGAACCCCGGGATGCGCCTTCCCGTGATCAGGATGTAGGGATACGTCTTGTGGAGCTCCGGTGTGCTCACCGGGCTTTCGGGCGCTTCACGATACTGGGGCAGGGGATCATATCCCCACTGTTCCAGGAGCGTGGAGTAGAGCTCGAAGCGTCCCGTGGGCGTGGAGAATCCCCTTTCCTCGTACTTCCTGTACTGGACTTCTCCCCGGAGATAGTCCATGCCCTTGAAGTCCTGCCACGTGATTCCCAGGGGTTTGAGGATGAAGTCCAGTCCCCCCTCGAAGGAGTCCCACCAGAACTCCTCCTGCCCCACCCGGTGGGCCAGGTCGTTGAGCATCTCGTGATCCGAACGGCATTCCCCGATCTGCACGACCTTTCTTCGTGGAAAGATGTAGCCGTGCCGCTTCCAGAAGTCTGCGATGTAGTCCATCTCGAGCCACGTGGCCGCAGGGAGCACGATATCCGCAAGCTCGGCCGTGGGTGTGAGAAAGAAATCCGAGACGGCCATGAAATCCACGGCCTTGAGCGCCCTGTAGACCTCCCTGGCATTGCCCCGGGTCATCAAAGGATTGGAGCTGATGAAGAAGAGCATCTTCACGGGATAGGGGGTTTCTTCAAGGACGGCGTCCCACACACACTTGGGGTTGATGATGGCGAAATTCCCGGCCAGCCGGAACCGGTCGCCCCCGAGCCGCTTTTCGGCCTGTTCCGGAGGAAGCATGTCGTGGGCACCGAACCGGCCCACATTGACAATCCTGGGGGTCTTGAAAAGGGCCTGACCGCCCTTTGCGTCGATGTTGCCCGTGATCCCCATGAGGGCCAGAAGCGCGCGGTTGTTGTCCGCACAGTTGACCTGCTGCTCAATGGCCACGCCCCACTGGATGGCGGCCGGCTTGGTGGTTGCGAAAAGCCGTGCCGCCTGTTGAATCTTCTCCGCCGGTACCCAGGTGATCTCCTCGACCCGTTCCAGGGGGTACTCATTGACACGCTCCACAAAAGGCTCCCAGCCGTGGACGTGCTCTTCCACGAAGTCCCGGTCATAAAGCTCTTCGTGGACGATCACATAGGCCATTCCCAGGGCGAGGGCCGTGTCCGTGCCCGGCCGCAAAGGGAGCCAGACGTCCGCCCGGGCTGCGATGCGGGTGAGCCGGGGGTCCACGGCGATGAGCCTGGCACCGGCATTCAGGGCCTGGGAAAAGGGCTCGCCCTTGTAGCAGTCCGGGTTGCTGATCACCACATTGTTGCCCCAGACCATGATACACTTGGGATGGTTCGCATAGTCCACAATGGGGTTGGTGCCGCAGGTGATGATGGTGGTGGCGATTCGCGGGCCATAGCAGAAATGCCCGGCCGTCAGCACGTTCGGGCTCCCCAGGAGATTGGCGAACCGGTAGATCACAGCCTCGTTTTCCCTCCCGGTCCCGTACCCGAGCACGACGGACTCCGCGCCGAAGCGATCCTTGTAGTCCAGGATCCTTGCTGCGATGGCGTCAAGGGCCTCGTCCCAGGGGATGCGCTCCCATTTTCCACTTCCCTTGGGGCCGACCCTTCGCACCGGATGGGTCAGGCGGTCCGGATGATAGACCAGTTGGGTCGCCCCGATCCCCTTGGAGCAGAGCGTGCCGTGGTTGATCGGGCAGTCCGGATCCCCGGCGATCTTCTCGATCCTGCCGTTTTTGACATAGACGAGCACGCCGCATCCGCCGTGACACATTCGGCAGTGGCTCTTGACCACGGTGTCGTACCCGTAGACCTCCATCTCCTTTTCCCAGTTGGAAACCTTGAACTCAGGCATACGCTTTCTCCTCGTCCGGGCGGCGACCAGGGCCCTCTATCCTTTGGACGACGGCCTTAAGTACCTCTCTATGGATGCTGTGAGGTCCACTGTCACAGGCCTTCCCCTCTGAGCAGGGACGTGATCTCCCTTGCCGTTCGGGCCACCACGCGTCCTTTCTCCTCCATCTCCTTTTTCTTGAAGGCCCCCATCAAGAGGGTGCACCCGATCAATCGCCCCTGCGGACCGAACACCGGTGCGCTCACCGCAAGGATCCCCGGCTGAAGCCCCTCGATGTCTTTTGAAAAGCCCTTGCGCCGGCATTCCTCGAGCTCCCTCTCGAGTCTTTCCATATCCATCAGGTCGGGATCTCCATAGTAGAAGAGGCGCTTTCTGGATAAAAGGCGCTTCCTCTCAGCTTCGGGTAGAAACGCGGTGATGGCCTTTCCGTGGGCCCCTGCGGTGAGGTGGAACCGGTGCCCGATGCGGATGGTGACCCCGACAGGCTGGTTTCCTTCGTGCCGTGCGATTACAAAGACCTGATCCGCACTAATGAGCCCCATGAGCGCCGTGATCCCGGTATCGATAGCCGCCTTTTTCAAGAAAGGGAGGACCTGATCGCGAATGTCCATGTGGTCCAGCAGACGACGAGAGAGTAGGAGGAGCCCCGGCCCGAGCGAGTAGGTCTTGGTCTGAGGGTCCTTCTCTACAAAACCGAACTGCCTCAGGGTGTTCAGGATGGAGTAGCCCTTGCTCTTGTAAATTCCCACCTCGCGGCAGATCTCCGAGAGGCGCATTTGAGAGTTTTCGTTCCTTCCCAGGCAGATGAGCACCCTGGACGCCTGCTCCACTGCGGGGACAATGGGTTTGTAGGAGGATGTCGCCTTCACATTTTCTCCTGGAATAGTTCTGTATACAGAATATTGTTCTTTATATAGAAAGCTATTCCACGTCCCGCCCAACCTGTCAACCCTTGATTTTGATCGGCTTCTGCGCTCGCGGCACCTCAACCTCAACGCAGCAAAGAGCGAAGGACCCCCCCCCATAGAGCGAGATGGAAGAAGGAAAGCATCCCCCTGCGGGCTGGAGGGGTGGTGTTGGGGCTTGTTGCAGCCAGCTTAGCGGATACGGAAAGACCGGTCATGCCTCGGACGTATACACTCCGAGCAGAACCTGGATTCATTGCTTTTCGTATGGGTGGATATTCGAAGGGAAGAAAAAAGGGCCCTCCATTGGCGACGCTATTCAGGCTCCGAAAAAATTTTCCCCGGATTCATCAGCCCTTTGGGATCGATAAGGGCTTTGATCCTGTGCATCAGCGCCAGGCCATCTCCGTGCTCCTTCTGCATGAACCGGCGCTTGCCGATGCCCACTCCATGCTCGCCGGTGCAGGTACCGCCCAGTTCGATGGCCTGGGACACGATGCGGGAGTTGATTTCTTCCAGGACGCCCCATTCGGCGTCGTCTTCCGGATCCCCTGCCATCACCACATGCAGATTGCCATCTCCTGCGTGTCCGAACACGTACCCCACGGCCTGCTTCTCGTCCACCAGTCCCTGGGCAAATACTACCATTTCAGGATAGGCGGAGATGGGCACCGCCGCATCGACAATCAGCGTGTCTTTGCCGGGGTGCGCCCGGTGGATGGTCTCCCAGGCTTCATGCCGCGCGCGCCAGAGATTCCTTCGTTGCGCTTCGTCCGTGCCGGTCGAGAAGTCGATTGCACCGCACTCCCGGCAGAGCTCCTCAGCCGCATTGGAGATGGATATCAGCATCTGGCGGTCGATGCCATGGAACTCGCAGAAAAGCGTGGGGGCCTCGGGCAGGCCCAGCGCCTTTTCCCGGTTCATCAGTCGGATCAGCCCGGGCGGCAGAAGTTCCAGGGCAGCCGGCTCAAGGCCGGCGCCGATCAACACGGCCACGGCCTGGGATGCGTCGGGCAGGCGATCAAACACGGCCGTGGCCGCCAAATGATGCGACGGAATACCGGCCAGTCGCAACGTGGCGGCGGTGACCACGCCCAGGGTGCCTTCCGATCCGACGAACAAACGTGTCAGGTCGTAGCCGGATGAGGATTTCGGGGCCCTGCATCCGGTATGAATGATGCCGCCTCCTGGAAGGACTACGGTCAACCGGAGGACATAGTCCTTGGTGGCCCCGTATTTCACGGTTTGAACGCCCGAGGCATTGTTCGCGATCATGCCGCCGATAGTGGCATCCGCACCGGGATCCGGCGGGAAAAACAGTCCATGTCGTCCGACCTCCCGGTTCAATGTCTTGCGCAGAACCCCCGGCTGCACATCGGCCTGAAGATCCTGAGGGCGGATGGCTGTTATTCGATTCATCTGGGACAGATCCATGACCAGCCCGCCGCAGGCCGGCACTGGATTGCCCTCGGTGCTGGTTCCCGCACCCCAGGGCGTAACCGGGATGTTTTCGCCATACGACCAGGTGAGAATGCTTGCGACCTCGTTGGTGTCGATCGGCCAGATAATGCCTGCCGGCAGGACGCCGCGATGATGGGAGATATCGCGCAGGTGGAGGTTGCGGTTGGAGATACCGGTGGAAAACCGATCGGACGGAACAAGGGCTGCCAGGGACTCGAGCTGGCCTTCGGAAAACGCTTGTGTCATCATGGTTGATCCCATTCAAGCGGAGGTTTCATCGATGTTGTTTGACGTGTAAAGCCTTTTTCGAGAGCCCTTTTCGGAGCTTGAAAGGAGAACCGGGCGACCTCAAATAATAGCAGTGAAGCCGTTCAGATTCCACTCTTCCTCAAGAGCCCTCGAAAATCCGATCACATTGGACCATGGGAGCCATTCCGGGTCAGGAGTGGTATATCCAGCGGATCGAAGGCCTGGAATCGGGGGACATTCAACCCGATGAGACCAGAGCGGGTATGGAATCAGGAATTCATGGACGAGATGGCGAACTTTTTTGTATTTTCAAATATTTTCTATGTAAAATAAATGCTTTTATGCGCAAATATGTTGCAGTAAGTTTCCAGTTGACACAGAATAGCCCATGCGATTATCATTTTTTGCCTTTCCTGAAATTTGATGGAGTCGCAAAAAGCCGTGGCCCAGGGATTTGCCTCTGGCGATTCCAAGGCGTTACAGCGTAGTCCACAGCGGTCGAGCGGGGTTTTGCGAGACCGTCAAATAAAAGATGGAATCCCAAAAAGCCGTGGCCCTGAGATTTGCCCCTGACGATTCCAAGGCGTTACAGCGTAGCCAACAGCGGTCGAGCGGGGTTTTGCGAGACCGTCAAATAAAAGATGGAATCCCAAAAAGCCGTGGCCCTGAGATTTGCCCCGACGATTCCAAGGCGTTACAGCGTAGCCAACAGCGGTCGAGCGGGGTTTTGCGAGACCGTCAAATTTCCATCATTCGGGGTTCCAAAAGTCATGAGTAGTACTGATGATACTTTGAATAACAAAGAAAAAAGGC
>JASFQI010000005.1:0-37626 GCA_050115555.1 Desulfobacteraceae bacterium | reverse complement strand
ACTCTCTATGCCTCCAGGTGTCACGAAATGGGGGAAAATCCTCGGTGCTTTTCTCCATCATTGGAGCAAAAAATTTGTACTAGAGCCCATAGAAGCGGATATCGTTCTCGAAGAAGAGGATTTTCGCCTGGATGAATTTGGGATCGAGGGGTCGATTGTATGGACCCCGGGTCATTCTCCCGGATCTATTTCCGTTGTATTGGACTCCGGTGATGCTTTTATTGGGGATATGGCCATGAATGGCCTGCCACTCACCCTAGGTCCAACCCTTCCGATCTTTGCCGAAGACGTGTCTGCTTTGAAGAACAGTTGGAGAAAGCTGATCAATCGGGGGGTTAAAACCATCTATCCCGCTCATGGTACGCCGTTTCACATTGAAAAACTGTTGAAAAAAGTCGTCCCATCCTACATATAACAAAATTTGTTTCATCGACATCCGATGGGACGAAACTGAACTCGGGCGGAAAGAGGAAAGGAAGATAGAAAATGTGCAACGCTCAAAGGGCGGTCGGCAGAAACGGGAAGACGTGGGGCCTACCTCGAAGAGGGTCCCTCGGAATCTTTGTCATCGATTGTTTCCTCGTGTTGTCGGCTTTCGGGGCGATGCCGGCGCAGGCGGAGTGGCCTCGTGTGGTTCCTTCAAAAGACGGTACGCCCATCTCCTACGAGGTTCATGGCAAAGGGGAGCCGGCGCTTGTTTTCGTGCATGGATGGAGCTGCGACGCGCGCTACTGGCGCAAGCAGGTCCCGCATTTTTCAAAGCGCCGGCGTGTTGTGACTCTCGACCTTGCCGGTCACGGGCACTCCGGTTCGGCGCGCGCGAAGTACACCATGAAGGCATTCGGGGAGGATGTCCGTGCAGTGGCCGAGGCTACGGGCAGTGAGCGGGTCATTCTGATCGGGCATTCCATGGGAGGATCTGTGATCGCGGAAGCGGCACGGCTCATGCCGAACCGGGTGATCGGGCTCATCGGGGTGGATACGCTGGAGAACATCGAATACCGGCTGACTCAAGAAGAGGTTGATCAGATGATCGACCCCCTGGAAAAGGATTTTCAAAGCGGCGCCCGGAAATTCGTCGAGCAGATGATCGCCCCCGAAACCGATCCTCTGCTTCGCGAATGGATTCTCTCGGACATGGCGGTTGCGCCTCCTTCGGTCGCCTTGAGTGCCATGCGGGAAATGACGGCCCAGTATCTCACCGGGGAGGCGGCACGAATATTCGAGGACATCCCCATCCCGGTCGTATGCGTCAACGGGGACTTGTGGCCTGTGAATTACGAAGCCAACCGGCGGCACATGGCCTCCTTCGAGGCCATTGTGCTGAAGGGTACGGATCACTTTTTGATGATGAACCGCCAGGAGCAATTCAACCGCGCCCTGGAGGAAGCGATCCAGAGGATTGTACGAACGACCGTTCAGTAAACATGCCCCGGAGCCCTCTCCTCTCCTGGGGGAAGGGAAGCATGAGACCGACCATTCGATTCCCCAAGCATGGGGTGTTGGGTCCGAGTGAGGTCTTCCATTGAATCTCCCGCAACAAGCCTGAGGAATGCGCGAGCGAAGCATTTGCAATGGAAAGGATGGTAAAGGAGGCTCATGGGAGAATGCTTCGCGAGGAACTCCGAGTGAACACCGTTCCAAAGAACGACCCGTATCCAGAAAGCAAGGAATGGCACCCCGGCCTGGAGCCGATCCCGGACAGGGGATACAGAAAGGAGAAGTGAGCATTGTTTCCGAAAATTGCGATATCTGTTGTTCTCGTCATGGTCCTGGGGTTCGGAACCGGGACGGCTGCTGAGCCTGAAAAAGAGAAGGCCGCCGTGTCTGCCGCAATCCACTGGTTGGCCCTGGTGGATGGGGGCAAGTATGCGGAGAGTTGGAGCGCGGCCGCGGCCTACTTCCAGGTTGCGGTCACGGAGAGCCAATGGACGCAGTCGCTCCAATCCGTGCGCGCGCCTCTCGGCAAGCTCGTTTCCAGAAAAGTGATGCGAAAGAGCTATCACACCACCCTGCCCGGCGCACCCGACGGGGAGTTCGTGGTGATCCAGTTTCAGACATCGTACGAGAACAAGAAGTCTGCCGTCGAAACGGTCACTCCCATGGTGGACCCGGACGGGGAGTGGAGGGTGTCCGGCTACTACATTCGATAAACCCCTGTAAGCCGTCCCAACGGATCCCGGTCCGGCGGGAAGAATCAGGATCATGCCATGAACATACGAGAAGCGATGGAACGCGACTTTGAAGACATCTGGCCCATCTTTCACGAGGTGGCATCGGCCGGGGAGACGTACGCGTACCCTCGAGATACGATCAAAGAGGAAGCTCGAAGACTCTGGATGGAGGCGCCGCGCGTGACCTTTGTGGCGGAAGACCAGGGAAAGATCCTGGGCACGTACTACATCAAGACCAATCAGGCCGGTCCCGGTTCCCATGTCTGCAACTGCGGGTACATGGTCTCTTCCCAAGCCCGAGGCCGGGGAATCGCCACGGCCATGTGCAAGCACTCTCAGAAAATAGCCATTCAACTGGGGTACAAGGCCATGCAGTTCAATTTTGTGGCCGCGAGTAATGAAGGGGCTGTGAGGCTTTGGAATCAGCTCGGTTTTAATAGTGTGGGTCGCCTGCCCAAGGCGTTCCATCACCCTTCCAAGGGGTACGTAGACGCGCTGGTCATGTACAAGTGGCTGGAACCTTGATTGAGGCGCCTCCCGCAGACGCTTGCGCTTTTTGAATCTCCCCGCAGCAAACTTGAGGAGTGCGCAAGCGAAGCATTTTCAAAACGCAGACGCATGCCGTTCTTGAACAGGGAAAAGAGCGGCAGGAGAAAGGATCCGGACATGGGCAAACGGCCTTCGCTCGGTGATTTCCTGACAAATCTGGACCAGCCCATGCCTCTGGGCGAGAAGCTATGGAAGCTGGTGAGAAACCTGGGGCTGCGGGTGGTCTTGAGGCAGAATTGCTGTGGGCATCCAGGGGAGCCGGGCTGTTGAAAGGTGGAGACGGTATCCGGTGCGGATGCAAAGGAACATCCACACGGGTAGGATTTCAGGTCAAAGGGATGAACATGAAACGAGCGCTCCTTCTCGGTTTCCTGCTGACAGCGGCCCTCCTACTTCACACCCCTGTCTGCGCCTCGGATACGAACCTCACGCCAACCCCGGGCAGCTCGTTACGAAAGGCCGTCCTGGATGCGCTTCGACAGGAGATCAAGCGCATGCACGGGTTGGATGTGGTGTTTGTTGTCCGCCATCTGAGGGTAAAGGACGGTTGGGCATGGGCACACACCCAACCCCAGTCCCCGGACGGTTCGAACCGGTTCGAAGACGTCTCCGCCCTTCTGGAGCTGCGGAACGGCACGTGGAGCGTGGCCGAGATTCCCTGTGGTGAGGTGGAAAACCCGGCCTGCCTCAACGGGCCCGAGTACTTTGTGGGCCTTCGAGCGAGATTCCCGAGTGTCCCCATTGAAATCCTACCTGATTGGGCCACGACCTGTTCCGATCAATCTCCTTGCGAATAGGATCGATTCATGCTAATGGGAAACAGGGCAAAAGGAAATCGACAAAACCGTGCGTTTTCATCAGGATGGGATCCTTTCGCGCGTAACCTTTTACATGCCTCTTCGTACCGTTCCTGATTCCGACCTTTTTCGCTCTTCGCTTTGCGACCCATATCGATCTCCACCCGCTCTCCTATGCTCGCCTCGCTTTGCAGTCCCTTCCCTCTCCTTGAGCAAGCAAAAGGAGGCCTGACATGCCGGAGCTTTCCCTTCCCCTTTCCAAGCACTTTACCCTGGGTGACTTCCTTCGATCCGCCACCGCAGAACGGGACGAGAGCCTCGAGGCCGAGCAGAAGCATCCCCCGGAGGAGATCGTGCTCAACCTGCAGTATCTGGTGGAAACCGCACTGCAGCCTGTTCGAGGCCTTCTGGGGTTTCCCGTTCGCATCATGTCAGGATATCGCTCCCCCCTCCTGAACAAGCTCGTGGGGGGAAGCGCCACAAGCCAGCACTGCCGCGGAGAGGCAGCCGACTGCCAGCTCTCGCCGAGGTTTCTGTACGACGAGGCCATGGCTCCGGTGCGAGGGGAAATCAACGCCCGAGTGCAGGATCTGGTGGGCCGCTCCCTTCGGCCCGATGTGGGTGCTGCCTTCTACCTCTTTGAGCATATCTGCCTTCACCTGAACGAGCTGGACGTGGACCAGGTGATTCACGAGTACGGCGACGGATTCGGCCGCCCCGCCTGGGTCCACGTGTCCACATCCAGGCGCCGGGACAAGCGCCAAATCCTTGCGGTGGGGTCCTATACGAACCGGGCCTACCTGAAACCCACGATCGAGGAGGCCCTCGCGTACGGGACCTGAACCGTCCTCTTACCACACGAGGAGGTAACGCCATGGGAAATCAAAGCGATGTGCGAACATCAAAATCCGGGGCCGCCGTCCCGACCATGAATCGAATCCTCGAGGAAGACATCAAACGACTTGAGATGCTTCGGGAGGATGTCCTCCTGTTGAGGTTCCACCTGGCACGGCGGACGGACATTACCCAGGTGATCGACGAGACAGACCGCCTCCAGGCCGAGAGCGCCCTGAAATCCTCTTTGGCCGTGCTCTCCGCCTATGAAAGCCACCAGCCCCTGCCGGCCGCTCACGTGTCCGCTGCATCCTCGGCACTGATGTACGCCGTGGACAGGCTGGTCCATGGCGCACGCCTGGCGGATATCGAGGACGCCACAGGCGAACCTCCCCCGCCGGTCACGCCGGAGAGCCTGCGGGCCTCTCTGCCGCCCAGCGACATTTCACACGCCCTGGGTCATTCCGAGGCGGATCAGCAGTCCACCACCAGAAGCAGGGCCAGCCGTTTTGTTATTCGGCAGATCTGGTGCGCCCTCCTCGCCTTTGCCATAGCCCTTATCATTCAGGTTCAGATCAACCATCAGCCCCAAGGTGCCGCCTCCCCTTCGAGCACCAATAACGCGGAGGAGACGTCAAACGGGGCCGATACCGCCCGAGAGACAACGGACGACCTCGTCCTCCGGGTGGATATCCCCATTCTGAAGACCGTGGGGCTTAAAAACACGAGGATCCCAAAGGACATCCTGATCCCGATCTCTGCGTTTTTCTGGGCGATTGTGGGGGCCATGGTCTGGATTCTCATCCGCTTTCGGCGGTTCGGGTCGGCCTACGCCTTTAACCCGGCCCAAGCGCGGGTGTACTGGGCCCGGGTCGTATCCGGTGCGGTCACCACATCCATCCTTCTCTACTTCGTGTTCGGCGGCAAGGAGCCGTGGGCTGAGAACTGGACCATCGACCTTCCCTTGTGGGCCTTTGTCCTGGGCTATGCCGGCAGGCTCCAGGTGGAGCTTCTGCGGCGCATGGTGGAACGAATCGAGCAGGCCCTGCGGGAAATTATACCCCTGAACAAAAGCCGGAGCACGAATGCGGGGCAGACCCCGCCGACCGCACCCCGGGGAACCTCATCCGAAAACCGGATGCCGCCGGCGCTCGGCACCCTGAAAAAGCCCGAGCCCGGACAAGGCTCCGGCGGGGTACCTGGAAACCACAGTTAAACGACAGGGGGAACGCCATGCTGGAACTACTCTGCCTCTCCGACCTTCACCTGGGAGAGACCTACTCCTTTGTGGACGGGTCCCGGTGGGACTGGGAATCCAATCAGCGCGCCCTTGAGCCCTTGTACCGCGGCGTGGCCATGCTGGCCGGGCTGAAATCGGATGACGAGCCCCAGGTCCCGGTACAGCAGCTCGTACTGCTGGGGGACATCTTCGAGCTCGGAACCGCCACCATCGAGCGGGCCGCTGAAGCGGGAAAGAACTTCTTTGAATGGCTCTTCCAGTGGCTTCGGCCGCACCGCGTGATCTACGTGCCGGGAAATCACGACCACGTCTTCTGGATGTGGTGGCGGGTACAGCCCCTTGAAGGCGGCCCCCCCTGGTGGGAATGTGACCCGGCCGATGTCGAGCCTGACTTGTCCGAGGCTTACGCGGCCCTGGCCCCCAAGACCAGCCACCCGTTTTACCCCGAAGGCGTCCAGGGGAACGCATGGAGAGGCCCTCTTCTGTCGCACTTTTTCGGTAAGCTCCTGGATCCCAAGGTGTACCGTCTGGGGTACCCGGTGTACGTCGGACCGGACTGCGGGCCGCCGGGGTACCGGGACCGGCCCTTTCGGTCCCTTTACACCCACGGGCACATGAACGATTCCCTCTTCGTGAACCCCGGCCTGTTCAGCGGGGTGATGCACGGTCTGGCCCCGAACACGGAGGACGCAGACCTGAGCACCCTGGAGCGCGCCGAGGAGACCACGTGGCGGTTCACCCACCACTGGTGGTACCCGCCCACCACGGACTCCTCCTGGAAGGAGTGGTTGTACCTCTTTTACGTCAAGTTGGAGAAAGGTCACCCTTGCGTCCATCCCTGGGTCTTTGCGGGAAAATTCACCCGGGAGACGGCCCCGGAGCTTGGACGCGCGGAAACGGATGCCCTGGACTTCTACAACGTGATTGAATCGACCTTTGAGGGCGAGACCTTTCTTCGGCCAACCCTTTACGTGTACGGTCACACCCACAATGGAGGGGCCATGGCCGTGGAGCCGTCTCTGTTGCTCTACAACACGGGAGGCTGGCTTAGCAATGTCACGGACAGGCCCAAGCACACGCACCTCTTTGGAATCGACACGAACGGCGTGGCCGAGATGGTGCGCGTCACCTACTAGCCCGGGGCGTCTCAGCGACCCTTCGGGCATGCACTGCATGCATGAAAACCGGGAACCGTGGCGGTGACCGGCCCAACCTTCGGGGAACGGCTCATGGATAAGTCAAAAGACCAGAAGGGATTTGAGAACCGATTTGCCAAGGTCTTCCTCTCGGAGCTGGAGTACCTTGAAAAACGCCGAGGTCATCTCGGCCTGGATTCAGATCCCGTGCATGAGGAGCACAACCGGTTGCGCGAGTTGGTCGATGCTCCTGGAGCGATGGGCGCCGATCCAGAACGGGTGGCGCCGCAGACGACCATTCGGCCCAGCGCCAAGGGGGAACTGGTCGGTCTGGCCTTGTCCGGGGGAGGCGTTCGCTCGGCCACGTTCAACCTGGGTGTGCTCCAGGCCCTGGCCCGCCGGGGTGTGCTTCGCTGCTGCGATTACCTCTCCACGGTATCGGGGGGCGGGTACATCGGATCCTGCCTGAGCTCCCTGCTGGACAACCCCGAGGCCTCGGTCGATGCGGAAAGGTTCCCGTTCCGCTTTCAACGCAAGACCCGGCCGGACGAGCAGGAGACCGTGAAGCATCTGCGCGAGCACGGCAACTTCCTCGCGGTGAAAGGCACCTTCCTGGAGTACGCGCGCATGCTCGGCACGTTTCTGACAGGCCTTGTCCTCACCAACCTCTTCCCTGCCGCCCTTCTGATCCTTTTCGGCTGGGGCGTACACACGCTGATCCGTATTCCGGGCTTCACGGATCACTTCATTGACTGGTGCTTCTACGTTTCCCTGTGCAGTGCCTTCCTGATGGTGGTGATCCGCGGATACGGCGCCACATGCAGCCGGAAGCCGTACATGCAAGCCCGCAATAAATCCCAAACCGTCATCGCGGCCCTGGCCTGCGTCCTGGTCGTTTCCGCAGGATTGGGGCTCGTCGCGCTCCTTGCCCACCACTGGAATTCGGCCAGGGACTGGGTTGTGCACCTCCTCTCCGGCCTCTCCGCCGCATCGGCCCTGGGACTGATTTCAGGTTTGATGCAGGGCAGGAACAACAAGGGGCGTGCCACCCTGGGAATCGTCTTCAGGGTCGGCTGGGTGCTCGTGCTTCCCATCCTCTTCGCCTGGCTCCTTCAAGGGCTGGCCGCACTCGAGGCGTATGAGGGCACAGCGCTTTGCGTGACGCTTTCCGTGGCCGCCGTACTCCTGGCCGCGAGCCTGGTGATCGATACCAATCGCGCCTCTCTGCACCATTTCTACAGGGATCGACTGAGCGAGGCCTACATCATCAAAAACGAAAAGATCAGGGATGCGAGTGGGGAAGTCGTAAAAGAGACCATTGTTTCCAACGACCCCCTTTGCATGCACGAGCTCCATGCACACGAAAACGGAGCGCCCTGCCATCTCATCAATACGACCTTGAATGTGCCGGCGAGCACCGACCCCTACCTGCGCGGGCGAGGTGCGGATCTCTTTTTCTTTTCCAGAAACTACGTGGGATCCGAGTCCACGGGGTACAGAAAGACCGAAATGTACAATCGGGGCAGGACCCGCCTGGCCACTGCCATGGCCATCTCGGGCGCTGCAGCCAGCCCGCAGATGGGGACCTCCACCAACGAGGGATTGCGGGCGTTGCTCACCCTGTTGAACGTCCGATTGAATCGATGGATGCCCAACCCCAACCCCGCTTTCGCCCGGACGGAACAGAGCGTGCTCTGGCCCTGGTATTTTCTCAAAGAGATTTTTGGACGGGCCACGGAGAGCGATGGGCTGCTCAACCTCTCGGACGGGGGGCACCATGAGAACCTGGGTGTGTACCCGCTTCTCAAACGGCGCTGCCGGATCATCATTGCTTCGGATGCCGCGGCAGATCCGGATTTTTCCATGGTCGACCTCGCCAATGTGATCAGGAAGGCAAGGATCGACCTGGGCGTGAATATCGTCATCCAGCCGGAGCTCCTCCGCCCCGAGCCCCAGACCGGACTGAGCCGGACAGGCTGTGTTTTCGGAAAAATCCTTTACCCGAGCACGGACCCGGATGAAACCGAGGGCACCCTGATCTATATCAAGTCTGCACTCATCCCGAATGCGGCCGAGGACCTGCGGGCTTACCAGAGAAAGAACCCCAGCTTCCCGGACCAGACTACCGGCGACCAGTTCTTTGACGAGGCCCAGTTCGAGTCCTATCGAAAGCTCGGCGAAACCATTGCGCTGGAGGTGTTCAAACAGCCGCTAGGAGATGCGTGCCTCTCAAAGGAGACCGTTGAGAAGATTCGGGAAGAGTTCGAGACAGGGTAGCCCACGCGTCATTCAGGACCGGATGAGGAAAACACATCGACATCGCTCTTTGGATTTTCGCATTTGCTCGCTGGCCAGACATCGACAAAAGAAATAGAATGTAGTCACCCGCTTTCAGCCTGGAAAAGGAGATTTCTTATGAAAAAATGGATGTGGGTATTCACGGCCATAATCTTTTGTCTGTCTGCTTCTTCGTCCTGGGCAAAGGAGCCGAAGGAGTTTGCGCAAGAGTTTTTCGGCAGCATCCAAGCAGGCAATATCAGCGAAGCTTACGATGGCCTCTTTGCGGGATCAGGCATCCCAGCCATGAAACCGCAGGCCGTTGATATGCTCAAGAGGCAGACCGCCAGCGGGCTTTCCATGTATGGAAATGTGATCAGCTATGAGATCATTCATGAAGAGGCTTTCTGTAAATCGATCGTACGCCTTGTCTACGCTCTCAACCAGGAAGTCGCTCCTACGATCTGGCAGTTTTTCTTTTATAAGCCCAAGGATCAATGGTTTTTGGGCCATGTCATGTTCAACGATCAGTTCCAGAATATCGAGCGGATGAACTAGAGTCATTCGACAAGAAAAGAGGGCTGAAGGGTATAGCAGTATGAAACGTGAAGAAAACGCATCAGAACCATCGGATAAGACTCAGGCCGCGGTGTGCGGGTTGTACTGCGGGGCCTGCTCCTGGTTCATTGCAACCACGGAGGAGCCGAAGCGACGACAACGGCTTGCCGCACACTTCCAGTACTCGGAAGAGGAGGCCGCCTGCTATGGATGTCGTTCGGACAAACGGCTGCCCTACTGCGAAGACTGCAGGATGTTCGCCTGCGCGGCCGAACGGGGCCTGGACTTCTGCGGTGAATGTGAGGAATTTCCATGCGAGGATTGGAAGGCGTTTCAATCCGCCATGCCGCATCGGATCGATTTGTGGGACAATCTGGACCGAATCCGGTCGGTGGGCTATCAGCAATGGCTCCACGAGATTCGGGAGGACTACACCTGCCCCAAATGCTCCACCATCAATTCCACCTACGACCTTGTATGCCGAAAATGCGGGGAGGCACCCAGCTGCGAGTACGTGGCCAGGCACAAGGCGGCCATTGAGCAGTACCTGAAGAAAAGGTGATGCGTAAGGCTTTTCCGGTCTTCACGGGTATGAGGTTTCACGCAGCCGCTCGAATCCATCCCCTGTCCTGAGACACACCCTGAAAATGACGACCCATACTACTGCAATCGCTTCCCGGCTCCTGATGTACAGGCCCATTCACGACGCCTTGCTGGAGGACTCGCTCGCCCTTGTGCAGGCCTCACTCGGGCTTCCCCCCGACATCCGGCCGTTTTCGCTCTGGGTGAAGATGCTCCGTCGGGGGATTTCAGGCGGCAAGGCGCATGGCCAGGGGGTGTCCGGCGTGTTCAAGCAGGACGTGAAATAGCCAAGCGACCATGACAAAGTGGTAAAGAATCGACTTTCCCACGGCCTGAATTTCCTGTATGGTAGGGCGCACTTTTCATTAAATGCGCGAATAACGCATTTTCAGCCGAAGATTTGACCTGCTGGCCCCCTGCCACACGGGGCATTCGCTCGTTTTGCCGATCAATGGAGAGGAGAAGAGGATTCCCTATGGTCTACCTGCTTCTGGGCGGTGTCGGGTTGCTGATCGGTGCGCTTCTCTCTCGGAATGCCGGCTGGTTTTACGGGCTCGCCCTGGGGCTCCTGACCGCTGAGATCGTCAAGCTGCGAAAGCGACTGGCCCGAATCGAGGAACGCACAGAGGCCACAGCGCCCCGGGCCGAAGGAACCCAGGCCCCTCCTTCCTTTCAGTTCGAATCCTCTCCAGGCCGCCAGGTGACGCCGCCACCTCTACCCGACAGGGAAATCGAAAAACCGGATCAAGAGGAAAGTCCTCCTCCTTTGGAACGGCCTGCTGCTTCCGAGGCCATTGAACCCCCGTCGGCCCGGCCCGAGCCTTCAACAGCATGGGAAAGCGAATCCTCTGGACCCCGCAGGGATGCCTTTACCGACCTGCCCGGCCGAGCTGCTGCGTATGTGAAGGCCTTTTTTACCACCGGCAATGTCGTCACCAAAATCGGTGTGATCGTCCTCTTTTTCGGCGTTGCCTTCCTGCTCAAGTACGCGGCCCAGCGCAACCTGGTTCCTATCGAGTTTCGCCTGATCCTCGTATTTCTTGCGGGGCTGGTCCTGCTCGGTACGGGATGGCGTTTCCGTGAGCGCAGAAGGGTCTACGGGCTGATCCTTCAGGGCGGAGGCGTGGGCGTGCTTTACCTCACCGTGTACGCAGCGGCAAGGTTTTATCACCTCCTCCCTTACGGTCTCGCCTTTGCCGTGATGTTCGCCCTGGTGATTCTCTCTGGGATCCTTGCCGTGCTCCAGGACGCCAGGTCCCTGGCCGTGTTCGGCATCGTGGGGGGCTTTCTCGCCCCTGTTCTGATCTCCACCGAGACCGGGAGCCACGTGGTCCTGTTTTCCTACTATGCCCTGCTCAACCTCGGCATCGTCCTCATTGCCTGGCGCAGGGCGTGGCGGGAGCTGAACCTGATCGGTTTTTTCTTCACCTTTGTCATTGCCTCTCTCTGGGGGAGCCACTCTTACCAGCCCCAATACTTCCGCAGCACAGAGCCGTTTCTCATCCTTTTCTTTCTCTACTACGTGGCCCTGTCCGTGTTGTATGCCCTTCGCCAGCCTTCGAATTTCAGGGGCTATGTAGACGGTACTCTGGTCTTCGGCGTGCCTCTGGTGGCGTTCGGGCTGCAGTACGGCCTGGTCCGCGATACCGAGTACGGCCTGGCCATGAGCGCCCTGGGCCTAGGACTCTTCTACATCCTGCTCGCTGCCGTGCTCCGGCGTCGAGGGGTGAACGGGCTTCGCACGCTGATCGAGTCCTTTCTGGCATTCGGTGTCGTATTCGGAAGCCTGGCCATTCCCCTGGCCCTGGACGGCCGATGGACCTCCGCGGCCTGGGCCATCGAGGGCAGTGCCATCCTCTGGATCGGGATCCGGCAGAACCGGCTCCTGCCCCGCATCTTCGGCGTGCTCCTGCAGGCGGGTTCGGGCCTCTCCTTTCTGATGTCCTCGCAGTTGCCCAGCCGTGAGATCCCTGTGGCCAACAGCTTCTTTGTGGGCTGTCTTCTCATCAGTCTGGCCGGGTTCTTCTCCGGCTGGTATCTCACGAGGAGATCCGACCTCCTGCATGCATGGGAGCGACCCGCGGCCGTCCCCCTCATGGTCTGGGGGGTCTTGTGGTGGTTCGGGGCGGCATTCCTCGAAATCGAACGTTTTGTCGCATGGCAGGACACGGTCACGGCCACACTGGTCCACGGGGCCCTCAGCTTTCTGCTCATGGATGGGACCAGCCGGCGCCTGGCCTGGAAAGCGCTCTCCTATCCGCCCCTCCTCCTGTTGCCCATGATGGCCCTTGTATGCGTTTACAATCTCGGGGGCGGAGGAGCCTTACACTTCTTCGCCCGCGCGGAATCCGTGGCCTGGGCCGTCGCCTTCTTTGCACAGTACCGACTGCTCTGGACCTGCGAAAAGACCTGGCCGGCAAAGGCCGTTCCCCTGTGGCATCAGGCCACCCTGTGGCTCCTCCTCGTCATTCTGGCCCGGGAGGCTGCCTACACCGTGGGCCTGCTGGTCGAGGGAGAGGGGACGTGGCTGTACTGCGCCTGGGCAGCGGTACCGGGCGTGGCCGTCCTGGCCCTCCTCAGCAAAGGGGAACGTCTCTCCTGGCCGATCCGGCGTTTTCGGGAGCACTACCTCGGGAAAGGGACCGCCCTTCCCATGGCCTTCCTCTTCGGCTGGACCGTCCTGATCAACCTCTACCCCGGCGATCCCGCACCCCTTCCCTTTGTACCGGTGATCAACCCCCTGGAATTGACCCAGCTCTATCTCCTGCTCCTGATGCTGTACTGGATCCACCACCGGGGGGCCCGTCTCCTGGGGTCTCACGATTCGATGTATGGACCGGTGCTGAGAATGATCGTTTACGTGGCCGGGTTTCTCCTCCTCAACGCCGTGGTGGCCCGGACGATCCATTTCTGGGCCCAGGTCCCGTACACTCCGGAAGGCCTGTACCGGTCGGTCCTCTTCCAGGCCGCGCTCTCCATCCTCTGGGGGGTGACCGCCCTTGTCACGACCCTCGGCGCCACCCGGAAGCGCAGCCGTCCGGCCTGGATTGCAGGCGCGTCCATCCTGACGCTGGTCGTGATCAAGCTCTTTGTGGTGGACCTGGCCGGGACCGGCACGGTGGCCCGCATCGTGTCCTTTCTCTTTGTAGGCTCTCTCATGCTCCTCATCGGCTACTTTTCCCCGCTTCCACCTGCACGCACCAAGGAGGCCCTATGAAACGCGTCTTCCTGGTAGTCGTTCTCCTTCTGATGCCGTCCATGGCAGAGGCCGCGCCGAAGCCCATGGATTTCGCATACGGCATGCCCCTTTCGCTGAAGGAAACCGGAGCGGTCTACCGCCTCTCCGTGCCCAGGGAGGTCTATGAGACGGTGACCCGGGACGACCTGTCCGATATTCGAGTCTTCAACGGCGCGGAAGCGATGGTGCCCCATGTCCTTCGCCGGCCGAGGAAACCGAGCGAGGCCCCGGAGCGGTCCAACGTCCTGCCCATTTTTCCCCTGCATGAGGGGGAAAACCTGCCGGGGAAGGACGGCCTTTCCATGCGGGTCGAGAAGACGGGCGAGCAGACCACGATTCAGGTGTTCTCAGACAATACAGGGGACCAGGAGGGACCGGACCTCTCCGGGTACATCATTGACGCCAGCAGGCACAAGGAACCGATCCACGAGCTCGAGGTCACCTGGCAGGAAATCGAGGGGAGTTTCGTCCTCACGGTTTCCGTGGAGTCCAGCCGGGACATGACGCACTGGGCATCCCTGGTTCCCCGCGCAACCCTGGTTCGAATGCAGTATCACGGTCACGAGATCCGCAGGAACAGAATCCGTGTCCCGGAGACACAGGCCCCCTATTACCGGCTCACGTGGCCGGCAGATCAAGAAGGGATGGCGGTCACCGAGGTCCGCGCCATTCGAAAAAGCGGAGAGCCGGAGCAGGAAAGGCAGTGGACGGCCCTTGCAGGGAGCCCCGGGAAGACGGATGGGGAACGGGGAATTGCCGTCTATGAGTACGAGAGCCAGGCACGGCTGCCTGCTGACCGGATCAGGCTCCGGTTCACCGAGAAGAACACCCTGGCTGAGGCGACCCTTTTTTCACGGCCCGATCGGGAAGCGACGTGGCGAAACCGACAGCACAGTGTTTTCTATCACCTCACCTTTGAGAAAACCACCCTGGTCCAGGACACGGCATCCGTGGCCCTCACGACGGACCGGTACTGGAAGCTGGCCGTGGAAGAGGACGCATTCAGCGATCCCGGCACCGTCCCGACCGTGGAGCTGGGATGGCTGCCCCATGAGCTGCTTTTCGTGGCCCGGGGCGAGGGCCCGTTCATGCTGGCATACGGCTCAGCCCGGCTTGGAAAGGAAGAGCAGCACCGTGACACGCATGGGACATTGGCCCGGATGATGGGCGGAGAAAAGGAAGGCCTGCTCAGGGATGCCGCGGTATTGTCCAAGAGGGAGCTTGGAGGTTCGGGGCAACTGGTTCCTCCGCCGCCCCCTGTGCCCTGGAAAACGTGGCTCCTTTGGGGCGTGCTCGTGATCGGCGTGGGGGTGATCGCCATGATGGCCCTGAGCCTTGGAAAGGGAATGAGCCGGGAAAAGAGCGATTGAGGAAGGAACGCGCGAGGGGAGTTCAGGGCGAGGCAAGGGGAGCACGGCGCGCCCATGAAAGGGAAAACATGGGTGGCGAGATCGAATCATGAAGGACTCTTCGGAATTCCTTTTGACCATTGGCGGCATTCTTCTGCTCGGACTGCTGATATCCGCGGTGGCTCGTCGAACCTTCTTGCCAAGAGTCACCCTGCTGCTGCTTTTCGGGATCCTGATCGGCAAGGAGTTCCTGAATCTCATCCCACAGGTCTTTTCGGATCGTTTCGATATTATCGCCGACATGACCCTTCTCATGGTGGGTTTTCTCTTGGGCGGCAAGCTCTCAAAGGAGGCCTTGCGCGATTACGCAGGCGAAATCCTATGGCTTTCCATCAGTGCCGCACTGCTCACCACGCTGGTCGTCACGCTTGGTCTTCTGTGGATCGGGGTATCGAAAGAGATCGCCATCCTCCTCGGAAGCATTGCGTCTGCGACCGCGCCTGCCGCCGTGTTGGATGTGACCACAGAGACGGGTATTCAAAACAAGTTCTGCAGGCTGCTTCTTTCCATTGTCGCGCTGGACGATATCTGGGCCTTGATCCTCTTTGGCATCGCCGTGGTGATGGTTCGATCATTTCATCACGTGGACGGAAACACCTTTTTCCTGCTCATCGCAGGGAAGGAGATCGGGGGAGCTGTGCTTCTGGGTCTGCTTCTGGGATTCCCTGCGGCCTTTCTCACCGGGAGAATCAAGCAAGGGCAACCCACGCTGACCGAGGCGCTGGGCATTGTGTTCATCTGCGGCGGGCTGGCCATCTGGCTGGGCGTGTCATACTTGATTGCCTCCATGGTGATGGGTGCGGTCGTCGCGAACGTTGCAACCCATCATGAATACCCGTTTCACGCCATTGAAGGAATCGAATGGCCGTTCATGGTAATTTTCTTTGTATTGGCAGGTGCATTGCTCGAGATCAGTGCGCTAAAGGGCATTGGATTGATCGGGGCGGTGTACATCGTTTGCAGGGCCGTCGGCAAATACGTCGGCGCCAGGGTGGGAGGAAAAATTGCCAGGTCGGGCCGAGAGACCAGAAACTGGATGGGTGCCGCCCTGCTGCCCCAGGCAGGGGTCAGTATCGGGATGGCTCTTGTGGCATCCAACCAGTTCCCTGAGTACCGCCTTGTCGTACTCACCGTCGTCATCAGCTCCAATGTGGTGTTTGAAATTATTGGGCCGGCCTTTACCCGCCTGGCCATCCATCGGTCGGAGTAGGAATGGAAGGCCACAACGGCATGGGAAGGGATGGTAAAAAGGAGGAAATTCGTGACGAATTTGAGCTTTGAAAAAATTGAGCAAAGCATTCAGGATCGTAAAAAGATGCACCTGCGATTCCTCGATCACGTCAAAACCTACAAATTTCTCCTCGAGCTGGAGGAAAACGCCTTCCGGGACGGCGCCTTACCGAAAAAGGCAAAAGAATTGATGGCCCTCAGCATTTCCATTGTGACAAAATGCGAACCCTGCATGGAATGGCATCTGGACCAGGCCATGCAGGCCGGGGCTACGGATGAGGAGATTTATGAGACCATCGATGTGGCCATTGAGATGGGCGGCGGGCAGGCCGGGGCCTACGCACGATTCGTATTGAACGCCCTGGACTTCTTCAAAGCGAAGAGAAAAGAGAATGGATAGAGAGACGCGCAAGGCTTTTGCGGCAACACACATTCAGGAAAGGAGAAAAAGATGAAAAAAGTGGTCCTTGGTTTGACTGCGTGTTTGTTCTTGTTTGCGGGTACGGCCTTTGGAGGATTCAGTTACAAGATCAAGGCAGAGCATGAAGGCGGGAATGTGACTCCTTCCCAAGCCTATGAGATGGTTCAAAAAGACGCGAAGCATACCTTCATCGTGGATACGAGGACCCGAGCGGAGTATCAGCTCATCGGCCATCCTGTCGGGGCCTACAACGTTCCAAAGAAGTTCTGGACCGGCAAAATCGGCGAGAAGAAGTATGAAATGGTCGACAACTTGAATTTTGAAAAGGACTTACTCGCACGGTTCAATCCGGATACGGATAAGCTCATCTTTATGTGTCGAAGCGGAAAGCGAAGCTGTCTCTCCTGTAAAGCCGCGATCCATGCCGGGTGGGACCCGAAAAACGTATGCAACATGCTCGGCGGGTTCGAGGGGGACAAGATCAAAAATGCAGAAAGCATCTACAACGGCCAGCGCAAGCTCGGCGGGTGGAAAAACGAAGGGCTTCCCTGGACGTATCATATTGACAAGGACCTGGTGTACAACGCCGATCTTACACAGTAGCTGCGCCGTACCGTATGGCAAATGGCCATAGCCTTGCGCGGACGGGAAGGGGCACCCTGCATTTGTGTGATGCAGGGTGCCCCTTCCCCTCACTTGCGGGGTACACTCGCCTGAAAATGCTTCGCTTACACAATCCTCAAGCTTGCTGCGGGGAAATTCAATTGAGGAGAAAAAAATGAAGTGTGGGGTGTTGTTGTCCATCCTGGTGGTATTGCTGCTTTTCGGGTGCAGGTATGAATCGCCTTTGCAGGAGCGGCACACCCTTCCTGTGGACGCTTCCGTGCTCGGCGTATGGAAGGCGTTTCCGGACGAGGGAGAGGAACCGGTAGGGGACGAGAGGATGATCGTCCTGAAGTACTCGGATACGGAATACCTCATTCATTATGACGCAAAAAATGACGAGATGTACTATCGGGGCTACCCCATAAGGGTGGGAGACGTGTCTTGTATCCAAGTCCAGATCATCGGAACGAACCAGGGACCGCCCAAGAAAAGCATCAAAGACCTTTTCCACGTAGTGTCCTACAATGTAACCGACGGCGTGCTGGAGGTGCGTTCTCTCAATACGTACCTGGTGGACGATGACCTGAAAGACCCCCAAGCGTTGAAAGAAGCCTTCCTGAGACACAAAGACGACAAGAATCTTTTCATCGATCCGGGGAGGTTCAAGAGAGTCGAGGACCCATCCGAATAAGCCGCCGGGGCGACGTTCCCGGGATTTGGAAGTCGTCATGATCAGGCTTGCCCCTTTCAGGACCGGGCCTGGAGGCGAACTGCGGGCGTCATCGGGGCCATTCAGCAGAACCACAAGCTTTGCGGCATTCGCGTGCGGCGGCGCCAGGAGGCCGCGCCGATCTCGACCGAACTGGACTTCATGGGCATAGACGGATTGAAAGGCAGCATCTGCGGGAAGGAAGAAGCACAAATGATCCAGGAGAACGATACCGCTACGGCCATTCTCGCAAAGGCGGAGTCCTTTCCCGACACGCGCGCAGGGCTGGCCCGGGTGGCGGACGTTCTGAACGGTCCCTCTTACCGTGCAAAGCCCGATGGGGAGTGGACTACGAGCCTCTCGAACGACGCCGCTGTCACGAAGTGGCCTTCGGATGCCCGCACCGTGCTGGTCCTGGGGCTGCACCACCCCGAGGATAGTCCGCGCCTGGACTGGTGGGAGCGGGGCAACACCTGGGGCAACAAACTACTCATGGAGCGCTCCGAGCACCTGAAGACGTGGCTGGAGGAAACACACGGGCTCAAGGCCTGCCCCCTGCCCTACCACTTGGAAAAGGGAGGGCTGTTTCTCAAGGATGCTGCCGTACTCGCCGGCCTGGGCGTGATCGGGCGAAGCAACCTGCTCCTCCACCAGGAGTGGGGGCCGCGTATCCGGCTTCGTGCCCTTCTCATCGAGGGGGACCTTCCGCCCAGCCAGCCTCTGGAGAGGTTCTCGCCGTGTTCGAACTGCGACCTCCTTTGTCGGCGCGCCTGCCCCAAAAACGCCTTTCCCGGAGGCGCATACAGCCGTCCCAGGTGCCTGGTGCAGCTCAACCAGGATCGGGAGACTGGGGTGCCCGAAGGAGAGATCGGGGAGGACGGGACCCCCAACCCGGTGATCCGGTTCTGCCGTGCGTGCGAGCTGGCCTGCCCGGTGGGAGCATAAAGGCTTCTCAGGAAGCCCCTTCGTCCAGGGCCTCAATGACCAGGTCCGTCAGATCCTTGACCACCAGGGGCACCTTCTGCCTTCGGGCCCGGGTGAGAATGGTTCGAAGACATTGCTGGCAGGAGGACACCACCATGTCCGCGCCGGTCGATTGAATCTCCTCGATCTTCATCTGGGCGACCCTTCCGGAGAGATCGGGATTCACCATCTCCACATTGCCTCCCCCCCCGCAGCACACGCTCAGCTGACGGTTGTTGGGGAGCTCCCTCAGCTCAATGCCTGGGATCGCATTGAGTACGTTTCTTGGGGGCTCGAACACCCCGCTCAACCGGCCCAGATCGCAGGGATCGTGATAGGTCACCGAGGCGCGGACCTCCTTGAGGGGCAGCCTTTCCTGCTGAATCATGCGTTCCAGAAACTCCGGGGCCGAGAGGAGCTCCACCTCGGTATCGTAGGCCTTCTTCCAGGTCTGGTAGCACGAGGGGCAGGTGAAAACGACGGTCTTCGCCCCCACATCCCGCACCTTTTGCAGATTGTGGGCCTTGAGCGCCTCCATCTTCTCGGGCATGCCCGCCCCGATCAGGGGATAGCCGCAGCACCACTCCTCTCCGGCCAGGATGGTAAAATCCACCTCGGCCGTCTCCATGATGCGCGCCATGTTCACCGGAATCTTCTGGGCCATGGGAAAGAAGGAGGCCACGCAACCCACGAAGTACACGACCTCTGCGGAGTCCTTTTCAAAGGCATCTTCCGGAATCCCCCGCAGGATCTCCCGCCAGTCGCCCCTTTCTTCGTTGTCCTCTTCAGAGATGTTGTGGTTCTTCTCAATGCTTTGCGCCAGTCGCCCGGCGGCCTCGGGAAGGAGCCCTTCACCGGCCAGGCAGTTCCTGTCGCTCATCACCACGTCCCGGGTCTCCACCGAAGGAAAACAGGCCACCGTGCACGCCCCGCACCCGAGGCAGCTGAAAATGGACCGTTCGATATCGCGACTCCAGGTGAGGCGACCCTCGATGACGGCACGCGTGATGGCGTTCCGTCCTCGGGGCGAGGCCGACTCCTGTTTTTCCACCGCGTAGATGGGGCAGTTGGGCAGACAGAAGCCGCACCGGTTGCACCGGGCCACCTCATCGTAGGACAGCTTCCGTAACTGGACGATGTTCATGGTCTCTTCCTTACATTAAATCCTGCCCATAAATCGGCCCGGGCAGAACAGGCGGTCCGGATCCATCTGCTCCTTGATTCGCTTCATCACGATCAAGGCGTCCGGCTCAGTCCCCCACAGGGGAAGCGCTTCCTTCCACGCGGACGCGGCCCTTTCCACCACAAGGCTCCCGCCCAAGCCGGCGCAGGATTCCTGGATCCCTGCTATGACCGGGAGGACCTTCTCCCCAACCCCCTCTGCTTCTCCTCCCGAGGGCAGGAGTTGGATTCGGGCCGTCCCGGAACCTGCCTGGAATATGCCCACAGCGTCAAGGGCCCTTTCCGCGGAAAGGGCTTCGAACCGGTCCATCACGGTGCCATACCCTGAGATCGGATACACGGTCCGGACCGAGACGAGGTTCATGTATTGCTCTGCCAGGGTTTCCTCGACATGGCCGTGGTGCTCCCAGAAGCGGGCGTGCGTCTCATCCTCCAGGTGAAGGTGCACACGGGCGCCCGCCTCCGCTCCCATGTCCTTGAACTCCTCGCTCATGCGGACTACGGCCTCCTCCACCCCTTCCAGGGCCAGGGCCACACCCCACGACGTGTCCGCCGTCCCGTCCACCTGCGTCGGGGCCAACAGGGTACAGGCCCGGGGATTGAGCACTTCCACTGCGGCCGGCAGCAGGGGGATCTCAAAGACCCTATCCACGAACCGTCGGGCGTCCTTGCCGTCGTTGAAAACAAAGAACTCCGTGCCCACGCGCTCGGGCAGGGGAAGGAGACGAAGCGTCATCTCGCACAATACACCCAGGCTGCCCCGCGAACCGATCATGAGCTTGGACACGTCGTACCCGGAGACGTTTTTCACCGTCTTTCCCCCCATGCCCACGATCTCGCCGGCCGGTGTCACATATCGAACCCCCAGGACCAGGTCCCTGGGCAGGCCGTGGAGCAGGCGGGTGGGTCCGCTGGAGTTGGCGGCCACAATGCCCCCCAGGGTGGCGGTGCGGCTGTGGGGCGGGGACATGGGGATGAAGCAGCCCCGGTTCTCCCGGTCCGAACAGATCTCCTCCGGCGCAAGGGTCACCGGATCCTCCAGGGGCAGATAGCACCGGTTTTCCTCCCCGGCCAGGGCGGTCTGGACCGTCTTGAAGCGCACGCCCGCTTCGACCGTGACCGTGAGGTTGGCCGTATCCATGTCCACAATCCGTTGGAGCCGTTCTGTGGAAAGGACCAGGTCGAGGCGCTCTGGGGGGTACCCGGCGGCCATCTTGGATCCGCTGCCGCGGGGGACGAGTGCGAGCTTTTCTCTCATGCAGAGGCGAACCACATCCGCGACTGCATCAGTGCTCTCGGGGAACACCACCACCCGTGGCCTTACCCCGTCCACGGCATGGGCCTCGAGCACCTTGGGGTCGTCCAGGACCGCATCCGAGCCCAGGACGGTCTCGAAGGACGCTCGAATCGATGAAGGCTGTGTCATGGCACGACCTTTCCTGGATTCAGGAGATCCTGCGGGTCAAAGGCCTTCTTGACCTTCCTCATGACCTCGAGGTCCCCCTCGGAAAACACAAAGCTCATTTCATGAAGTTTTTCGAGACCAATGCCGTGCTCCCCGCTGATGGTCCCCCCGGCGTCCGCGCAGATCTTGAGAATCTCCGAGTTCGCCTCCTTGACCCGCTCCAACTCCCCCTCTTCCCGCTCGTCGAACAGGATGAGAGGGTGAAGGTTGCCGTCCCCGGCGTGAAACACGTTGCCGATGAGGAGACCGTACTTCTCGCCCGTCTCGAAGACCCGCTTGAGGACCTCGGGCAGCCGGGTTCGGGGGACGGTCCCGTCGCCGACCATGTAGCTGGGCTTCAGCCGGGTGATGGCTCCGAAGGCCCCTTTTCGACCCGCCCAGAGCTTGGCCCGCTCCGCATCGTCTTTGGCCACGCGGACCTCCCGGACGTGGTGCCTCCGGCAGATCTCCTGGATCTTCTGCGCCTGCCGCTCCATACCGTCGGCCATGCCGTCCAGCTCGATGATCAAAACGGCGGCGGCATCCAGGGGATATCCGGCCTGGACCGATTCCTCCACCGCCTGCATCACCACCTGGTCCATCATCTCCAGCGTGGCCGGGACGATCCCCTCGGCGATCACGGCGGAAACCGTGTTGCCCGCATCCTCGATGGTGTCGTAGATGGCCAGCATGGTCTTGACCGCCTCGGGCGCCCGAAGGATGCGCAGAATCATGCGGGTCACCACACCCAGGGTCCCTTCGCTTCCCACGAGAACGCCCGTAAGGTCGAACCCAATCGGTTCCCGGGCCTTCCCGCCTGTCCACACCACCGTGCCGTCGCTCAGGACGACCTCCGCCCCAAGCACGTGATTCGTGGTGACCCCGTACTTCAGGCAGTGTGGCCCCCCGGAGTTCTCCCCGAGGTTTCCGCCCAGGGTGGAAACCTTCTGACTCGCCGGGTCCGGGGCGTAGATGAAGCCGTCCCGAAGGAGCCGGTTCTGGAGGTCCAGGGTGATGACACCCGGCTCCACCGTGACGGTCCGGTTGGGAAAATCGATTTCCAGGATGCGGTTCATGCGGGAGAGATGGATCACCATCCCGCCCCGATCGGGAATGGTGCCCCCACTCAGGTTCGTGCCGGACCCCCGCGCGATCACCGGGATGCCTTCCTGATGGGCCAGGGCCACGGCACGGGACACCTCTTCCGTGCTGCCGGGAAGGACGACCACATCCGCCTTCCCCCTTACCAGGGAGGCGTCGTACCCGTAAAGGACGAGGTCCATGTCCGAAGTCAAAACGTGATCCGACCCTACGATCTCGCCCAGTTGCTCGATGAACTTCTGCCGATCCATGCGCTCCTCCCGGACCCTTCCTGCCGTTTCACGGCCCCGGCGGTCCTTGCTCCTCGCACAAAAAGGAGTTCCACCCTGCGCGATGAGAGGCTCAACCCTCGTTGTACACCGCAGCCGCGGCCTCCATGCCGCCCGGCGTCACCGCCACTCCCTGCGTCTTGAGGATGCTCTCCAGGGCAGTCAGAAAGAGAAAAACATTCTTCCGGCAAGATGCGTGACCCATGATCCCTACGCGCCAGACCTTGCCTGCCAGATCCCCGAGGCCGCCCCCGATCTCGATGCCGAAATCGCTCAGGAGGGTCTTGCGCACCTTTACGTCTTCGGCCCCTTCCGGAATCCTTACGGTGTTGAGCATGGGGAGGCGCTCATTTTCCGGAACGAGCATAGAGAGCCCCATGGCCTCAAGTCCGGCCACCAGGGCCCGGTGGTTTCTTCGGTGTCTCTCGAACCGCGCCTCCAGCCCCTCCTCCGCAATGAGGCGCAGGGCCTCGCGCAGGGAGTAGATCATATTGATCGGGGCCGTGTGGTGGTACTTCCTCTCCGCGCCCCAGTAGCTGCTCACCATGCTCATGTCCAGGTACCAACTCACCACCGGCCCCTTTCGGTTCTTCAGGGCCTCCATGGCCGCGGAGCTGAACGAAACCGGGGAGAGGCCCGGAGGGCATGAGATGCACTTCTGGGTGCCGCTGTAGGCCGCGTCAATGCCCATCCGGTCCAGGGCGACGTCCATGCCGCCCAGGGAGGTAACCATGTCCACCAGGAAGAGCGCCCCGCAGTCCCGTGCGATTCGGGAGAGGTCATCGAGGGGCGTGCACACACCGGTGGAGGTCTCGGCGTGGACTACGGCGAGGACCTTGGGGCTTCTGCCCTGAACGGCCTTTTGGACCGCATCCGGGTCAATGGCCCTTCCCCACTCGGCGTCCACGCGAATGAGCTCGCCCCCCAACCGGTTCACGATATCCACCATCCGTGTCCCGAACACGCCGTTCACGCACACCACCACCTCATCTCCCGGTTCCACCAGGTTGACAAAACAGGTCTCCATGCCTGCGCTCCCAGTCCCGGAGACCGGAATCGTCAGGGGGTGCTCCGTCTGAAAGAGGAAGCGCAGGAGCTGCTGGGTCTCGTCCATGATGGAGAGAAAGGTGGGGTCGAGATGACCAATGCAGGGGGCGGACAGGGCCTGAAGGACCCTGGGGTGCACATCACTGGGCCCGGGACCCATGAGGACCCTCTGGCCCGGATTCACGTCGCGAAACGCGTTGCTGTCGAAAGTCATGGTGCCCTCCTTTGTGTGCATGGATATTGAGTCTTTCGCCTTCGCGCGGCGCGGTATCGGCCTCTTGAGCGAGGAGCGCTTGCATCCCCCACCCGTTCCGAGGCAACGACCGACGCCTCAAGCCGCAACGGCCCGTCACAAACGAAAACAGGGAAGGCGTGACCGCGCTATTCCACAGTAAACACCTTCAGCCAGTCGGCCTTTTCAATGCCCGGCGTATCCACTTCGAACTTCCTGTAGAACCGGTCGAGCACCCCTTCGACCTCCTCGGGGGTCCGGTCCTCGAGCATGCCCTCGAGCCTCTGAATCGCATTTTCGGGGTAGCAGAAAAAATCGCCGGACACCCGGACATTTCCGAACCGGCCCTCCCAGACCTCGAACACCGCACGGAGCAGCCCGCCCGGGGCCTTGTGCATCCGATGCACCACGTTCACGCCGGCCCGAATCTTGACGCTCCTTTCCGGGATGGGTTTTCCCTTTCGGTAGAGCCACGCCTCGTCCGTCATACGTTCGCGCAGTTCCGCGATCTCGGCCTCCAGGTCCGGGCTTTTTCCCGCACTCTCCATGGGCCCGAGGATATCCTGAAATGCCTCCGCCATCAGGGTGTTGAGCGTTGCCTCGTCCCATGAGGCCGCAGCCTCCGCACCCAGCTCCCGGCGGATCGTTGAGAGGTTTTCCACGAGGGTCTGGTGGACCTTGTCCCGAAACTTCTCATCCGGGACCTTCAGGATTCGGGCCATCATGCCGTAGTTGAAATCCACGATCAGATTGCCCACAAATACGATGCAGTCCCCGATCTCTCCAGCGCCGGTCCCGGAGATCTTTCGCGCTCCCGAGATCACGTCGTTGACCGGCTTATACGTGGCCGGGATTCCGATATTCCGGTACACCCGGACAATGGGTTGCAGAAACTTTCGATAGAAGACGTCCTTTTTCTTGGGAACCGTGGGGTTGTCCTTTCGAAGGATCACCTGGAAGAAGAGCTGGTCCCCATCCAGGTACACCGCCCCACCTCCCAGGTCCCGGCGGAACATCGGGATCCCGTTGTCCCGGCAGAAGGCCGTGTCCACCTCCATTTCAAGGTCCTGATGAAACCCGATGCACACGTACGGGGTGGCAGGCGAGACCAGAGAGAGAGCCTCCTCCCCCCGGTGGGCCAGGGCATGATAGATGAGCTGGGACTCATCCCAGGGAACCTTCCCAAGATTGTACAACTTCAAGCGAAACCTTCCTTTCCTATTCCATTCAACAATCCCTCTGCCTCAACCCTTCCTCAGGGCCCGATGGACCAACTGGGTGATGTCCAACACCTCCAGGGGAATCTTGTTTCGCCGCACATAAGTGAGCATGGTCCTCACACATTGCTGGCAAGAGGTGACCACGGCCTGAGCGCCCGTCGCCAGTACTTCCTCGATCTTTTCCCTGGCAATCTCCTTAGACAGCTCCGCATCGATCATCTCCAGGTTTCCCCCTCCGCCGCAGCAGCGGCAATTCTCCCGATTGCGGGGGAGTTCCACCAGCCGGACCCCGGGAACGGATCGAATGAGCTCCCGCGGCTCGTCGAAAACCCGGGCCCCTCGACCCAGGTCGCACGGGTCGTGGTAGGTCACGGTCAGTTCCAGCTCCTGGAAAGGCACCCGCCCCTTGCGCACCAGGTCCTCCAGAAACTGGGCGGCGTGAAGGATCTCGAATTCGCGGGGATAGTGCTCCCGCCACATCTGAAAGCACGACGGGCAGGCAAAGACCACCCGGGTAGCGCCCTTTTCACGCACCGCCTCCAGGTTGTGTTCCATGAACTCCTGGAACATGTCCTGAAGGCCCGCACCCAGCATGGGAAAGCCGCAGCACCACTCTTCCTCGCCCAGGAGGGTGAAGTCCACACCGCTCTGGTCCAGGATCTCGGCCAGGGCCATAGGGATCTTTTGAGCCAGGGGAAAGTAAGCGGCCACGCACCCGGTGAAGTAGACCACTTCGGCCTCGTCCTTCAGAAAGCCGTGATCTGGGGCATCCCGCATGTCCTCGACCCACTCCGCCCGTTCCTCGTTGTCCTCGGCAAAGACGTTGTGGCTTTCCTGGAGGTTCTCGCGGATCATGTCGATCTTCTTGGGGTAGGCCTCGGAGTGGACCAGATCCTGTCGCAGAGAGAGCCACAGGTCCTTGAGATGGATCCCCACGGGACAAACCTCCTGGCAGTTGCCGCACAGGGTGCAGCGAAAGACCGTCCGGCTGAAGCGCTCCCAGTCCTCCTGCGAAGGCGTTCGCCTTCGAAAGAGCTTCTGGAAGAGCCCGGTTCTGCCTTTGAGGATCTCCTTGAGCCCCTTCATTCGGTACACCGCGGAGAGCTCTCCTTCCGAGGTCGCGGCCACGGCCGGGCACACGTCCGCGCAGATCCTGCAGTTCGTGCAGGCCTCCATCTGGAGGAGCTGTCTGACGCTGTAGTCCTGATTTCCCATGGCTTCGAACGGCTATTCCGCGTACTTCTCAATATCCGCCAGGACCCATTTCTCCACGGCCTCCGGACCGTGGATCAGGTTGGCGACCTCCCCTGGGTCATCCGGTTTGATCTTGTACATCCAGCCCTTGCCGTAGCAGTCGTCATTGATCAGGCCCGGGTTGGTCTCCAGTTCCTCGTTCACAGCCACCAGCTCCCCGTTCACCGGGCCGAACACCTTGCCGAGCCACTTGCCGGACTCGACCTTGGCGAACTTCTTCCCGAGCTTGACGCGTTTTCCTTCATCCGGGAGCTGCACGTACACGATCTCACCGGCCATGACCTGGGCAAAATCGTCCATGCCCATGACGAGCAGGTCTCCCTCCTCCTTGACCCAGAAGTGGTTCTCCTCGTAGTAGAGGTCATCCGGCATGTTGTATTGTTCAATTTTCATGGTCCCTCCTCCTGAGAACGAATGAAAAAAATCTCCTCCCACGGCTCATTCTGCATCCTCCATCAGCTCGTTGATGAACTGCGTGGTGTTGTATATTCGGAACTTCTGCTTCCTGAGCTTGGCGTTGGAGAGGTTATGCACACAGGAATTGCATTCGGTCAAGACCACCTCCGCCCCGATCTCCTCCACCTCCTCGAGCCTACGCCGCGCCATAGCAATGGAGTTCTTGGGATACGCGCCGCGAACCCCTCCTCCGGCTCCGCAGCACAGGGCCTCGGCGTGATGGTGACGCATCTCAACGAAGTTGGGAGCAATCCCACGAATAATCTGGCGCGGCTCCTCGTAGATTCCGCAGTGCCGTCCAAGATCGCAGGGGTCATGGTAGGTCACGCGTTTGTCCGTTTTCACCCCGAAATCGAAATCCTTGAGAAACTGCGTGACGTGCACGATGCGAACCCCCTTCTCTCCGAGCTCGGCGTACTGGGGCTTGTTGCTGAAGGTTCGAAAGCAGTAGGGGCAGCTGGTGATCACGCCCCTGGCCCCTGTGGCCAGGATGCGCTCGATGTTCTGCCTGGCAAGATCCTCGTTGATCTGGAAGCCCACGTCCTCCAGCACGCCGCTGCAGCAGACCTCGTCGATCAGGGTGTAGTCCACCTCCAGGCGGTCCAGAAGATCCAGCACGGCCATGGCGGGCTCGTCCTCCCGGTAGGAGCCCACGCAGCCGATGAAAAACACGTACTCCGCTTTCTTGTTTCGCTCGCGCTCGAAGTCCTCGGGCTCATCCTCCGCATAGATGTTCGTGTGCTTCTGGAGGACCTCATGCATGCCCGTGAAGGCCGGGTGGCAGGACCCGATGTTCACCATGTCCTTTCGAACTTCTTTGATGATCTCGGGGACGTTGACCCCGGACGGGCAGTTCTCGAAACAGCTTGCACACGTGGTGCACTGGAACAGGGTCTCGATCAGCTCCTCATTGAGCTCGATCCGGCCGTCCATCACCTCCTTGAGCAGCAGCATCTTGCCCCGGGCATTGTAGGCCGGGCGAAGGGTCGATCCGTACACCGGGCAGACCGCCTGGCAGAAGCCGCACTTGGAGCACTGAAGGATCTGCTCGCGGTATTTTTTTGCAAATACGTATTTCGATTCCATGTCAATTCTCCAGTGCCATCTTGCCCGGGTTGAGGATGTTGTTCGGGTCCAGGGTCTTCTTGAGGGAGCGCATCACATCCATGGCCACGGGATCGTGTTCCAGAGTCATGTAAGGCGCCTTGGACAGACCGATCCCGTGCTCCCCGGTGAGCGTGCCGTCCAGGTCCACGGCGAGCTGAAAGAGATCGGCGCTCGCCGCCTCCCTCCGCTTCACCTGATCGGGATCGTACCCGTCGTAGAGGATCTGGGGATGAAGGTTCCCGTCTCCGGCGTGCCCGTACGTGGCGATCTGAAGGTTGTGCTTTTTGGAAATCGCCTCCACGCCTTTGAGGAGCTCCGCCACTCTGCCCATGGGCACGGTGACGTCCTCGAGCACGAAGTGCGTCTTAATACGGGCCAGGACCGCGTAAGCGGACTTCCTCGCCTTCCAGAGATCGGCCGCCTCCGCCTCGGAGCCCGCCTGCTTGACCTCCCTGGCGTGGTTGTTTCGAAAGACCTCGAGCACCTTTTCCATCTGGTATTCCGTCTCCTCCCGGGTGTAGCCGTCTGTTTCAGCAAGAAGCATGGCATCCACCTCGGGCAATTGGAGATCGGTGTTCTGATTGATGGCGCGAAGGGTTTCCCTGCCCAGGATCTCCAGCACGGCGGGAAGAATGCCGCTGTACATGATCTGGCTCACCGCCTTTCCCGCATCCTCGAGGTCGTCGAACGTGGCCATGCCCGTGCTGGTCGCCGTGGGCTTGGGGTTGATCTTGAAGGTGATCTCGGTCACGACCCCCAGGGTCCCTTCAGAGCCCACGAAAAGTCGGGTCAGATCGTAGCCTGACACGCTTTTCATGGCCCGTGAGCCCGTCCTCATGATCCGCCCGTCCGGCAGGACCACCTGGAGACCCAGCACGTAGTCCCGGGTGGTGCCGTATTTTGCCCCCTTTACCCCGCCTGCATTGGTGGCCACGTTCCCTCCCAGGGTACAGACCGGCCCGCTGGCCGGATCCGGAGGGAAAAAGAACCCGTGGGGCTCGAGGGCCCTTTCCAGGGTCTCGTAGATCACGCCGGGTTCCACCACAGCCAGCCGATCCTCAATGCTGATCTTGACGATCCGGTTCATGCGGATGAGATCCAGGACGATCCCACCCTTAGCGGGCACCGCCATGCCGGAGAGACCGGTCCCGGCCCCTCGCGGGATCACCGGCACGTGTTCCCGATTGGCCAGCTGGAGGACCTGCGACACCTGCTCGGCTGTCTGCGGCCAGACCCCGCACGAGGGCCTGTGCCTGTGCTCGGAAGCGTCATAGGAATAGGACACCATGTCTATCAGGCTGTCCGTGTAGTTCTCCTCTCCCACAATTTCCATGAGATCTTTCTTGATAGAATCTTCCATGCCTCTTTCCTCGATATGTGTCCCGAGATTCTCAGGCTTTACAGCTCAACAGGGACTCCTTATGGCTCTTCGAAAACACCCTCCCCTACAGAGTAAAGAGCAATCATAAAACCTGTGGTTTCCCGTTCGAGCAATCGCAATGGGTCATCGTCCTTTCAATGTCAAGGACTTAGCGCGCTCCTTTTTCACCAGCGTTCATGGCCAGAACGATCGGGGCCATGATGATATGGATCAGCCGGCTGTACGGCAGATAGGCGACAAAGGCCCCGGTCAGCACGGCGTGGGCATACCAAACATATCCATAGACCGCCGTGAGGCTTGGGGATCCTGAAAACAGGGAGGCCAGGCCCTGCCCCACGAACGCGGATCCCGATCCCGGCGCTCCGCCGGTCATGGCCATGCGCAGGCCTTCCAAGACAAATCCTACGACCACCACGAACAGGATCAGGACAAGGGCCAGGCGATCCCGGTTCGGCAGGCCCGAAGCTCCCGAGGAGACCCCGGGCGACCTTCGGGCCAGGGCCAGCACCCCACCCAGGATCACCATCAGGCCGGTGATGTCGAAGACCAGGGCGGTGGCCGGGTGGTTCTTGTCCAGCAGGACCCATACGCCCTCGCAGCCCGGTGCCCACAGGGATCCTAGAAGCCCGGCTATCCCCCAGGCGAACCGGATGACAAAGGGCCAGAAGATCAGGGCGTGAATTCCCCAGCGTTTCGGGGACTGCCGAAAGAGGCGCCTTTGAAGGAGCCCGTCCCAGAAGAGGACCCGAAGAATGGGCCCGACTCGGCGCGAAAACAGGGCGCCAATGCCCCGTCCGAGCAGGATCAGGAAAGCAGCCGGCGCGCCTCTCTCCCGGTCTCCCCCTGTGGAGCCGCTCAGGACGTAGGCCCCCAGCATTCCCATCCCTGCCAGGAAAAGGATCAGGGCGATCATGGTGGTGGCGTCCCCGATCGAGAACGTGGCCGCGTGGCAGGGCATGCAGAGGACGCTCTTGGGAGGAAGGATCATGGCTGCAGCACCCACGGTATTCCCGTGGACGTGACACCGCTCACAGCGTTTCTGTTCTCCGTTCCAGGCCATGGAGTGGACGTGGGAGGGTTCGACCGGGAGCCGCTCCCACATCACCCTTGCCGAGGCCGGAGCCCGGACGGGTCGTGCACCTTCAAGATGGCACGCCTCACATGCGACCCGGATGTGGGCGTCGTGCGCGACCTTTTCGTCGTGCCGCTCGTGGCACTGAACACAGTCTCCCAGGCGCTGCGCCGAGTGGGGATAGGCCGTTGCTCCGAGGTGACAGACCGCACAGCCCACGTCAGCGTGCGGGGATGAAGCCACGTCTTCCTGCCGAATCGTGGAGATCCTTCCGGCGGTCCGCTGTTGAGCCTCGGTTCCAGCGTCGCCGTGGCAGTGGAAGCAGAGGCGCTTCACCCTTTCCCCATCCTCTGCATCTTCCGAAGCGGCAAGGCTGTGGCAGATCATACAGGCCTTGTCATCCGGGTCCAAGGGAGGCAGGACGCTCCTGACCTCGTGACAGGCGCCGCACTGTGCCTGCACGGGCTGGGAAGGGTCGAATCGCCCCCCCTGGAGGTCATCGGGTCGCACCTGTTGGTGGGGATTGTGGCATTCCACACACGTTTCGTACAGGGCAGGGTCTTCCACCGGTTCCCCGGCATGCATCCCTGCCTGGATCTCCTCAAGGGCCATATCGTGGCAGGCCGCGCAGGCATCCGGGGTGAAGGCGTCTCTCTGGTTTTGGTTCACGCGATCGGGATTCGGATGCAATGCCTGATGAGCCACGTCCTCGTGGCAGTCCAGGCAGGCGAACTCGCTGTGGGCGGAGGCATGGAATGCGCCCCGATCGACTCTCCACGAGGATTCGGACGCTGCCGCCGTCCCGGGCATGCCACACAATATGAAAATGAGAACCATGGTGAGAAACCATGGCGATCGGAGTCGTCCCCGTTGCGGAGCCGGTTCGCCAGAGGCACCGATCCGTCTGTTCACTCTGCCGTTCGTTTCCAACGCGTCATCTTCTTGAAAAAGCTTCGCTTGCGCAATCCTCATCCCGCTTATAAAGCGGGAACAAGGGGAGATTTAAATCGCTGTGAATGAAAATACACACCCTTTACAGGCTTCCGGCGTCTGTTCCCGATGCAATGCCATCCTCAGGGCTGCATACCCGGGAAATCCGTTCCCTCTTTTTTGAGATAATACTTCCCCTCCTGCGTCTCTCCCACCACCCCGCTCGCCAGGAGGGCCTGAACCGCTCTAGGCCGGAAATCCCGCACGCCCAGCGAGAGCAGATTCATTTTTGCACGGGTGAGGGGGACGGCAGAAGCCGGGTCACAGGCCCCGGCCTTCTCGAGGATCCGAATCACGCTGTTCAGAGCCCTGGTAGCTTTCCATGTGTTCACCCGCCGCGTCAGCAGGTAAACCGCCACGAGAAGTGCAATGGCCAGGGCGAGCTTGATTTCTTCGGTCATGCCGGGCTCCTGCTCTTCCCGGCCAGGACCCGGAACTCCTCGCCGAGCGTTCGCATCCTATGAACCGTGTGGATCGGTTGTACCTGCGCTCTCAGGACCCGGAATGCTTCCGGTTCAGGGTTTTCCCATTACCTTAGACCTTTCCGTTCGCCGGAAGCCGAACCACCAGGACGGGTTTTGTGCAGCGCCGCAGAACCCGCCGGGACGTGCTGCCGATCATGGCGTCCTCCAGCATGCCGTGTCCGTGTGCGCCCATGACCACCAGGTCAAAATTCCCCGCCTTCCCCAAGCGCAGAATTTCTTCCACAGGGTCGCCGACCTTGATGACAATGTCATCCGTGATGAAGTTGCACGCGGGTAGCTGGGCGCTCACGTCCTCGCAAAAATTCTGAAGCCGCTCCCGGATGGTCTCCGTGACCTGCTTTGTGTTCGTCTCCCGAAGCTCTTTCCATTTCTCCTCCCCCAGGATGTTCATGACCAGGGAGGCCGAGTAAGGCGACCGCTCCTCCAGCACGTGCAGAATGGTGATACCGGCGCCGGTCAGGTTACTCAAGCGGGCCGCATACCCGAAGGCATAGCGGGCGTTCTTCGAAAGATCGGTGACATACAGAATTTTTTTAATTTCCGGAATCAACGGAATCATCGGGGTCCCTCCATGCTGTCAGGGGTCCATTGGGCCGGAGCAAGCGCCCATGGACCCCAAGCCGCTTCCATTGTTTTGCCCTGCTGTTTCAAGCGGCGTTCCGTGAACGCTCGCCCAATACCTGCACTCCTTGACCTTCCGGATCACCTCACCAGCGTGTTGGCCAGCCACAGGATGGTATCGGGCCAGATCACCACGGTGATGAGCCCGAGCTCCATGAGTCTCCAGAAGGGAAACGCCCCCCAGTAGATGTCGCCCGTAGTCACCTCGGGCGGGGCCACCCCGCGCAGGTAGAACAGGGCATACCCGAAAGGCGGGGTCAGGAACGAGTCCTGGAGCATGACCGCGATGGTCACCACGAACCAGACCTTGTCAAACCCCAGCTCCACGGCAATGGGCAGGAAGATGGGAAAGCAAATCATGATGATCCCGATCCAGTCCAGGAACATGCCGAGGAAGAAAAGGATCACCATCATGACAATGAAGGTGCCCCACTTGCCGAAGCCGATGCCGAAGATCAGGTTCTTCACTACCTCGCCTCCGCCGGAGCCCATAAAAACCCCGGAGAAGCAGGCGGCACAGGCCAGGATAATGATCACCATGGACGTGGTCTTGGAGGTGTTGATCACTGCGGTCAGGAGCCCGCGCCAGGAGAACTTGCCGTAGGCCACGGTCATGACAAAGGCGAGCACCGCACCCACAGCAGCCGCTTCGGTGGGCGTGGCAATGCCCGTGAAGATGGATCCCAGCACGCCGATGATCAGGATCATGGGAGGCACCATGCTCTTGAGCACCCGCAGGGCCAATTTGCCGGCCGGCATCTTGGCCCGCTCCTGCTTGGAGAGTGCAGGTCCGTCGTCAGGCCGGATCAGACACCGGATAATGATGTACCCGATGTAAAGGAAGGCCAGGATGATCCCCGGTACAATGGCGCCGGCAAAGAGCTTGCCCACGGACAGGGCCGACTGGTCGGCCATGACCACGAGCATGATGCTCGGAGGAATGAGGATCCCCAGGGTCCCCCCGGCACAGACGGCGCCGGACGCCAGCCGCTTGTTGTACCCGTACTTCAGGAAGACCGGCATGCTCAGGAGGCCCATGGTCACGACCGAGGCCCCGATGATCCCGGTGCACGCTCCGAACAGGGTGGAGACCACGACCACGGCTACGGCGATGCCTCCGCGAAGCGGGCCGAACAGGTATCGCATGGTGTCGAAGAGGTCCTCGGCTACGCCCGACTGATCCAGGAGCTGGGCCATGAGAATGAAGAGGGGGATGCAGACCAGGATGTAGTTGTCCATGGTGCCCCAGATCTGGTTCAGAAAGAGGTAGAAGCAGGACGGTCCCCATCCCAGGAATCCGAAGATCGTGGCGAGCCCCCCGAGCACAAAGGCCAGAGGATGTCCCATGAAGAGCCCGATCAGGAGCCCCACGAACATACCGATGGTGATGAATTCCGCACTCATACCTCTTCCCCCTTTACCATCTGGACGATGGCGCGGATGTAGGTCGCAAGTCCCTGATTCAGGAGCAGGGCGAACGTGACCGGAATCACGGTCTTGACCAAAGGTACGATCCTCAAGGCCGCGGATTCGCTCGTCTCCCCGATGGACCAGGAGGTCCCCGCGTAAATGAGTCCCTGGTAGAAGACGATGATGCAGAACGGGAAGAAAAAGAGCGTGTACGTGATCACGTCCAGAATGCCCCGGGTCCGCGGGGAAAACCGCTGGTAGATGATGTCGATCCGCACGTGGGCCTGATAAAGCATGGTGAAGGCGGCCACCAGCATGAAATGGGGCCCGTAGATGTAGTCCGTCACCTCTGTGGCCCAGATGTGCGGGCTGTTGAAGAAGCGTCTCGACACCACTTCGTAGGCCACTACGACGGTGAGCGGAATCACCAGCCAGACGAAGATTCGGCCGGACCACTCACTGACCTGATCCATCCCTTTCAAGATCGTTTTGAGCTGCATGGGTCTACCTTTCTTAGACGGGACAGGGGTCATCCATTCAAGTAGACGGTAACAAAACGCCGATGGAATACGAACAAAGAGGCCCCCGGGCATGACGCCCCGGGACCTCTTCGCCTCTGTTTTACTTCACACCCATCTCATCCAGCGCGGCCAGGGCATCATCCACGTAGGAGGGATGGAACCCGTAGCCGAACTTGCCCGTCATGTCCCGCCAGTCCTTGTAGTCCCTGAGGTACTCCAGCTGGGACCGGAGGATCTTGGCAAAGAGGCCTTTCCGCTCCTTGGCCGACTCGATGATGTACTCACCCGAAAGGTCATCCAGCTTCTTCAGGCTCGCGTCGTCCAGCTCCACGATCTCGATGCCCTTTTCCTTGAACTTAGGGATGGCCCGGGCCGAATCCGCCTCGTAAAAGGTCATGCTCTCCATGGCCGCGGCCATGCACGCGGTCTTGAAAATTTTCTTGTACTGGTCGGGCAGCTTCTCAAAGGCCGCCTTGTTCACCATGGTTCCCGACTGGGTGGCCGGCTGGAACCAGCAGGGGACGCTCCAGTACTTGGTGATCTCGGCAAACCCCATGCCCCAGTCAATGCCCGGAGCGCTGAACTCGGCCCCGTCCAGGGTGCCCCGCTCCACGGCCAGGTAGATCTCGCCGCCCGGCATCTTGATGGGCGCGCCGCCCAGCTTCTGGAGGATCGAGATCGTCGACCGGGCCGGTGTCCTCACCTTGAGCCCCTTGTAGTCGTCAATGGTCTTGATGGGGCCGGCCTTCTCGGTGGTGCGGAAGCCCGACTCCATAGGCGTGGCGCCCAGGTTGAAGTACATCATGTCGAACTTGCCAAAGGCCTCGTTGTAGAGCTCGCGTCCGCCGTACTGGTAGTACCACACCATGTAGTCCATGTTGGTGAAGCCGTACGGCATGGACCCGAGGAAGTCAAAGGCCGGGTCCTTGCTCACCCAGTAGCTGGGCCAGTCGCCCACGGCCTGGACCACACCCTTGCTGCATGCGTCGAAGTATTCGAAAGCCTTCATGAGGGAACCTGAAGGAAACCACTGGATGTCGAAGTCCCCATTGGTCATATCTTTGACGTACTGGATCATGGCCTTGTCGCCGTGGTAGAGGTTGATGGCCTCGGTCCAGCAACTCCCCATTCTCCACTTGACCTTCTCACCGGCGATAACCGGCGATCCCGTTACGAGAACCATGACTGCCGCGGTCAGCGCAACCGCCAGAGCGATCCTTTTCATCTTTCTCCTCCTTGTCTCCCAGAAAAGGTGAATAAGTGCGCTTTGAACCAACGCCTCGAATCCATGTGGGAAACGAATCACCCCCTTTCTTTTTGTGACGCCCGTTTCCGGAGGGACGTCCTTTTTATTCCCGGATGCACCGTTTGTTTTCCTCTCCTTCCTGGAATCTCCTCGAGCCGGATCGCCTTCCCGGCCGCGCAAAGGAACGCGCGTCCGCCTGGAGGACATTCATCTTCACTCCGATCGAACCCTTCCCACCACGTAGGGCCCGTCGGGGATCACGACCGGATGGGAATGGCTTTCAAGAAGGGCATTCACGGTGCCTTGTACATCCTCTGTCTTGACGGCCCCGGTCTTCTCCAGGTCCTCGTGGGAAAGGCCCGGGGAGTAGATGTAGACCTGACCGGCATGATCGATGGTCTGGTAGATGTTCTGGGCGCACCACTGATCGATGACCAGGTTCTCCGGGTCTGAGTAATGGGAGAAAAACGCCTGGGGGCTTTGCACGGTGCGCAGGATGCCGCAGAACTCCGGGCTCCCCAGCCCTTCACGGCACTCGCTGGCCACCACGATGGTCCCTCCCTTCCGAAGGATATCCATGGCGCAGATCAAGGCCTTGCTCACCTGGTAAAACGTCGCATCCAGAGGATAGCCCCCGCCGGAGGTGATCACCAGATCTGCAGGTTCGTCCAAATCCGCGATGGAATGCCGAAAGACCATGTCACAGCCTGCGTGATGGGCCTCGTCATAGTGCCCGGCAAACACCCCGGCCACGCTCCGTTCCTTGTTGATCAACACGTTCAGGATGAAATCCGCTCCTACTCTCTCGGTCACTCGAATCACGTATTCGTGAAAGGGGTTCCCCTCCAGGATGCAGTTTGTCACGTTGGGGTGGTCGATCATCTTGTAGGAGTGCATGAACTTCATGGTTTCGAAGCTGGAGATCCCGGGAAGGATCGCCTTGCCTCCCCCCGAGTACCCTGCGTAGAAATGGGGCTCAATGAGGCCTGTCAGGATCTTCAGGTCCGCATCCAGGTAGTGTCGGTTGATCTCGATGGGAGCGCCGTCGATCTCGTCCACCTTTCGATAGGACTCGGCCTGGCGGCAGTAGTGATTTACGATGGTGTACTGATCCATGATGTCCCGGCCCACCAAGTAGGCCAGTTCGTCGCCGAGGTTGGGCCGGTGCATGCCCGTGGCAATGAGGATGGTGATGGACTGTCGGGGAATCCCTCCCTGCTCTATGGCGTCCAGCAGGGGGGGAAGAAGGATCTTGTTAGGAACGGGACGGGTGATGTCGGAAATCACCACACAGGCGGTTTTCCGGCCCTTTGCGAGCTCTTTCAGGGGGGGGCTTCCCAGGGGCGCGGCGAGGGCGTCTCGAACAGCCGCCGCCGGATCGGAAAGTGACGGCATGGTCTTGATTTCCAGCAGGGATACCGAATCGGGGACCTCCACATCCACTGTCTTTTCGCCGTACAGCAGACCGACCTTCATGCCTGGACTCCTCTCCTGAAAGGTTGAAGTCCCTCGTGCCACCGACACCGGCCTTCCGGCCACAGCCCTTTTCCCATAATGCTTTCGGATTTTCGGGTGAAACGAAATCCAGTGTACCGATTCCTGAAAAACGGGGGAGGGCGAAGGTGCTTGGTTATCTGGTCATACCAATAATAAAACCGGTCGCCGGATGTCAAGGACTATTTTGAGGCCCCTCGAACGGCCGGTCTTACATCCCTTCCCTCCTACCGCATAATTCTATCAACTAACTGATTATAATATATAATCACCAACTCTCATGGCCCTATGCCTCTACGCCAGAGTGGTAAAAACTCCTTGTATTGAGTGATAAGTTTTGGTAAGACCAATCAAAACCAACGTGCAGGAGA
>JASFQI010000004.1:0-40136 GCA_050115555.1 Desulfobacteraceae bacterium | reverse complement strand
GCCGGGCCTGCGCCGACGATCATCACCTCTTTCTTGTCGTCCTCCGCCACTTCCTTGGGGAAGAAGCCGGGATCGTGCTCATGGGCGCATACCGGGTTGATGTAGCAGGTCATGGGGGCATCCCGGAAGAGACGCGCCAGGCAGAGGTTGCAGGCCACGCAGTGCCGAATCTCGTCCTCCCGGCCCTCGAGCACCTTTTTGGGCATGAGGGGATCGGCGATCATGGAGCGGCACATCTCCCAGAAATCCAGCTCGCCCTTGGCAATGGCCTCTTCGGGGAACGTGGGGAGAAAGATACGGTAGGCCATCTGGATGGGGATCTTCACATGCTCCTTGGCCCGCTTGGCCAGGTAGAGCCAGTTCCCCTGGGGAATGTCCCGGCTGATGACGGGATAGATGGATTCCTGCCATCCCAGGGTGCAGCTGATGTAGTCCACGCCAGCCTCTTCGGCGATCTGGTAGCTCTGCATGGAGTCTTCGGGCGTGTTGCCGCCCACGTCGTCCAGGAGCTCCTCGGAGCAGAGGCGGATGCCCACGGGAACGTCCGGGCCCACGGCCTCTTTCACACCCTGAATGATTTCCACCACGGCCTGCATGCGGCCGCGGATGTCGCCGCCGTACTCGTCGGTGCGGCGGTTCGTGTAGCTCGAAATGAAATTAGAGATCAGGTAGCCCACGATGCCCGAGATCTCCATGACGTCGAACCCGGCCTCCACGCCCCTCTTGGCCGCGTCGACATGCTGCTGAACCATCTCCTTGACCTCGGCATTGCTCATCTCGGCCATGGGCTTGAAGATCCGAAGCCGCTGCGGAACGGCAGAGGGTCCATGACCCACCGGGACCTCCACAGCGCCCACGCGGCCGCAGTCCATGAGCTGGAACCCGGCGATCGCCTTTTGGCTGTGAATGGCGTCTGCAAGCTTCTTCAGCCCGGGAATGAACTTGTCGTCCCAGCACGCGGCCTGACCCACGTAGCCCTGGCCTTTTCCGGCCTCGTCCATGTAGACGCCCTGCATGAAGCAGAGACCGCCCACGACGCCTTCGGCCCGGCGCCGCATGTACTCCACGTCCGCGTCCGTTACAAACCCGTCATGCTGATTCAGGTTGTCCTCGGTGGCGGCATACTTGATGCGGTTCGGGACGATCAGGTTTCCGACTTGGATTGGCGTGAACAGATGGGGGTACTTTTTTGCCCCTGGGTAGGATGAATAATCCCATTCAAAGATTTGTTTCGCCATCTATTTATCCTCCTTTTGCCCTTTATTCTTGATTTTTATGGCGAATTCCATAGCTCCCGCATGGCTTTGGCATCGCCCTGCCCCGAGTTTATTCTTGAGTGCCCTCAAGACCACGAGGGATCGCCCCACCTGCCGACTACCCGGATCAGAGCTCCAATGGGCTCCGAGTGAATAGCCGACGAAATGTATACGGTATACAATAGACCCTGTCAACCCCGTCAGGCGGCCTCTACGATCTCACCGGCCTTTCCCTGTTCTGCCGCGGGATCTGGCCGAAAGGCGCCGGCCAGGAGGTCGAACAGGTTGTCGAGGTTCTCAAACAGGGAGTACGAGCGGTCCTTGAGCAGCCAGCGAACGATGATGTGATCCATGGTCCCCACGAAGAGGTCTCTGGCCACATAAGGGTTCAAATCCGGCCGCATTTCCCCTGTAGCACGCCCTTCCTCGAGGATGTCCAGCAGGTAGGCGTACAGGACTTTGACGTTGGAGTAGACCTCCGTTTGCATGAAGTTGGCGTTTGTTTTCAAGTAAAGGTACACGATCTTCGCATCCAGCGGGGCCTGCTCTACGCGGCGCATGTACCACCAGAGGTACTTCCGAAGCTTGCTGAATGCCCCCTGAATGCCGAAAAGCTGTTCTTCGAGGTCTGCATTCAGTTCTGAGACCCAAAGCTGGGGAATGGTCAGCAGGAGGTCCTCCTTGCCCTGGAAGTACTCGTACAATGCGGCCTCGGAAAGTCCCGCCTGCCGGGAAATGTCCATGACCGTAGTCTTCTGGTAGCCCTGTTCGGCGAAGAGCTTCTTGGCGGAGTCGATGATTCGGCTTCGAGCGCTTTCTTTGTGATTTCTGCTTGCCATCAGCTGTTTCCTAAGGCCATTAACCCAACATCTGGTATAGCACGTGTCTCAATATATAACCCCTTGTATTTATGGCTTCTATTATCCCCAAATGTGGTTTCTCTTGGCTGGAGTTCAGCCCGGATTGGCAGAAAAATCAGGGGGATATTTTGGGGTGAAAAGGATTCAACGTGGAAGCAATGTCTAATTTTGCAAGAATCTTGGCTCATTAGGTTTTTTAACTCTATGTTTTTCAATGGCATTTACTAATTAATGCTTCAAGTCAAAGGGTATTTTCCTAATAGCATTAGGTTTTCAGCCTGTCAAGAAAAAACCAACGCCCTCGCGCCTGTGGAGTGAAGTGCATGCATCCTGCAAGCACGGCAATGTGCCTCAAGGAAAGCGTGGCTTGGTCTTTCATGACGCGGGTTCGCGGCAGCGAAAAGGCTTGATCCCTACAACGGGATATGAGAAGCAGGGGTCGGTCGGGCGGATGGAACAGAATAGGAATCCGCATCCCATGCGCTTGCGGATTCACGTCATCGGTTTTCCCATGGATCCGGGCGCCGATCGCCGCGGCGTCGGCCGCACCGCGGTTTGCGCGGTGACCTGGTGGGAATGAAGGCAATGAAAGATCGGCCGGGAGTGCCCTATGACACGCTATGAAGACCCTTTGGATGCCGTGGCCCTGCTCACGACAGGGCTCTATGTGCTGACTACCGGCACGATGGAAACGCCTTATGGAATGGTGCTCTCCTGGGCATCGCCGGTGTCCTCTGATCCGCCCCTGGTCATGGCAGCGGTCCGGTACAACCGGGTCCTGCATGAACAGATCCCCAGGTACGGATGCTTTGGAGTCAATGTCCTGCCTGCGGGAGGAATGGACTTGCTGAAGGGACTGGAGAGATCGCTGGGCGGGGATGCAGCGCCGGGAAGCGGCATGCAATCCCTCCAGACCGGGGCCCCGATGCTCGAGGAGGCGCTGGCCTGGCTGGACTGCCGTTTGGTGGCCTCCTATGCTCCAGGGGACCACACCCTGTTCATCGGTCGTGTGGAGGCGGCCAGCCGGCAACGGCCCGGACGGCCCATGAGCAGCCAGGACCACGATTCCGTCTACTTGGGGAAACGGTAGGTGGGGTTCCGGTCCGGGAGATGAAACACACCTCTTGTCTCTGACCGCTCCCTGCCACCCGCCACCTGATACGTCCCCCTACACTTACACCTACACCTACACTTTCCTTTCGAACTCCGCCATGAAGGCGACGAGGGCCTTCACCGCGTCCAGGCCCGTGGCATTGTAAATGGACGCCCGGCATCCTCCCACCGAGCGGTGCCCCTTGAGGCCCCCCAGCCCCTGCTCCGTCGCCTCCTTCACAAACCGCCCCTCCAGCTCCTCGCTCGGAAGCCGGAACGTCACGTTCATCCGCGAGCGGCTGTCCGCATCCGCCGTGCCCCGGTAAAACTCCGACCCGTCGATCGCACCGTACAGCAGGTCCGCCTTCTCCCGGTTCAACGCCTCCATCCGCTCCAGACCCCCCACCGTCTCCTCCAGCCACCGCAGCACCAGGCTCACCGTGTAGATCACGAAGCAGGACGGCGTGTTGAACATGGAGTTCTTCTCGGAGAACGTCTTGTACTTGAGCATCGTCGGGATCTCCGAGGGCACCCGCTCCAGAAGGTCCTCGCGCACGATCACCAGGGCCGATCCCGCCGGACCGATGTTCTTCTGCGCCCCCGCGTAGATCATCCCGAACGGCCCCGCATCGAACGGCCGGCTCATGATGTCCGAGCTCATGTCACAGATCAGCGGCACCTCCCCGGCCTCCGGAAACGTCGACCACTGGGTCCCCTTGATCGTGTTGTTCGACGTGAAGTGCAGGTACGATGCCGTGCCGTCCACCTCGAACCCCCTGGGAATGTACGAAAAGCCCCGGTCTTCGCTCGACGCGATCACCCGCACGTCCTTGCCCTGCACCCGCGCTTCCTTGATCGCCTTGGTCGACCACGTCCCCGTGTCGATGTAGTCCACGGGACGGCCCTGGAGGGCAAAGTTCATGGGAATCATGCAGAACTGCAAGCTCGCACCCCCCTGCACGAACAGCACGTGGTACGCCTCTCCCAGGTTCAGAAGCCGACGGGTCCGCCCCACGGCCTCCTCGATGACCTCGTCGAACCAGGGGCTGCGGTGGCTCACCTCGGTGATGGACATGCCCGAGCCCTTGAAGTCGAGAAACGACGCCTGGATCTCCTCGAGCACCGGGAGCGGCAAGGCCGCCGGGCCTGCGTTGAAGTTGTGTATGCGATGTGTCATGCCTCGTTCTCTCCTCCCCGGCCGGGCGGCGCCTCGTAAGGCCCGCTTGTGCCGTCCTCTGGAGTGTCGTACGCCTTTCAGAACCCTCTTCCCTCACGCCCGCCAAGCCGGGGGTTGAAATCCGTCGGAATGGCGGCACGCTTGGCTAGGCAGGGCTTCCCTCGCCTGATGCGGCCTCACGACCCGCATCGAAAACGCGCAGGTTGACCTCGAGAAAGCGCTCCGGCGTGATTCGTTCAACGGTTTCCCGAAGCTCTTCGTGGGTGATGGGGCTCGGCTCGAACGCCGAGGCAAACCCGAGGAGCGCCAGGTTTGTCGACATGGGTGCTTCCAGTTTCATGGCCAGATCCCCGGCCGGAGTCGAACGGCAGGTCACGCGGTGCTTGTCCAGGTAAGTCCGCACGGCTTCGCTGGGAAACCGGTCCGCATGCGCGTTCACGTACAATCGTGCGCCCTCGCACAGGTACGCAAGGTTCCGGTAGCCCTCGTGTTCCTCCAGAGCAAGCACCAGATCGGCGCCGTCCGTGCGCACCAGAGAGCTCTCCGCCTCCCCGATCCGCAGGTGGGACACCACGGATCCGCCGCGCTGGGCCATTCCGTGGGTCTCCGCTCCCAGGATTCGGTGTCCCTTGGCCAGCGCGGTCTCCGCCAGCACCTTGGTCATGAACAGGATACCCTGCCCTCCCAAACCGCACAGCACGATGTTCAGCGGTTCCATGTTCACTCCTTAAATCCCGTGTTCGTGATTCGTGGTTCGTGACTCGTGATTTTTGTGCCCAATCCCTTTGTTCACCACGAAGGGCACGAAGAGCACGAAGAAAAACAACCCCCTCAATCCCTCAACACCGGCCGTTACCCTGCCACGTCCTCCACAATCGCGCCCTTGGGGCACACCTGGATGCACAGGCCGCATTGCGCGCAGATCTGGCGGTTCACGTCAACGCGGCCCAGTTCCTCGTTCATGAAAAGCGCAGGGCACTCGAACCGTTCCAGGCACACATTGCACGCCTCGCAGTCCTCGGTCACCTTCACGGGAATGCGATTCGGGATGGCCTCTTGCCGGTAAGCAATGACGCAAGGATGACGGGCAATCACCACGGCAATGCCCCCTTCCGGTTCCTCGGTGTAAGCGAGCGCCCGCTTCATGACTTCTTTCATCGCCTTCATGTCGTATGGGTCCACCACCTCGATGAAGTCCACGCCGCACCCGGCCACCACGCGCTCCAGCGGGATCGTCTTGCCCTCGCTCCCGTCCGCGCGGATGCCCAGTCCCGGGGTCGGCTGCATCCCGGTCATCGCCGTAGTCAGGTTGTCCAGGATCACCAGGACGAATCGAGCATCGTTGTACACGGCATTGAGAAGGCCCGCCGTCCCGGAGTGGTAGAACGTCGAATCCCCGATGGTGGCCACCACGGGCTGGTGCACATCGTCCTGCGCATAGGCGTGGTAAAAGCCGGAAGCCATGGTGATCGCCGCACCCATGTCCAGACACGTGTCCACGCCGCCGAGGTTCAATCCAAGGGTGTAGCAACCGATGTCTGACGTGAAAATCGCCTTGGGTTTGGCCTTTCGAATGGTGTAAAACGATGCACGGTGCGGGCAGCCCGGGCACAGGGTGGGGCGCCTCACCGGCAGATCCAGGGTTCCAACGAGTTCCTGCGCCTCTGAATCCTTGGGCGCCTGAAGGGCCGCAAGCCCCGCCTTGACCAGTGTGCGGCTCAGAATGCCGTGGATGACCTGGGGCACCAGCTCTCCTGCCCACGGGACATCCCCTGTGCGCCGTCCCCACACCTTGCTTCGGTTGCCGATCTGATACTCGATCAGGGTGTCCGTCTCCTCCAGTACCAGCACCTGATCGCACGCTTCCAGGAACGTCTGAACCAGGTCCTCGGGAAACGGCCAGGCCGCGCCCAGCTTCAGGACGGGGACCTCGTCCTCCCTCCCCTCCTCCCGGAGAAGGTCTCGAACTACCGCCCAGGGCACGCCTCCGGCAACGACTCCCAGCGGATACCGTTTGCCGGGTTCCGCGTTGTGCCCGTTGAAAGGGCAGTCCGTGGATAATATTTCAGCAATTTTTTGAAGCTTCTCGTTCAGTTCTCCATGGAGCTTGAGCCGGAACTTCGGGGTCGCAGCCCAACGCAGGGGGTCTTTTTCGAACGATGCCTTGTTCTCGCGATCCTTCAGCTCACCGAGCTCCACGTCCTGGCGCGCATGGCACACACGAATCGCCGGGCGCAACACCACGGGGATCTGAAACGTTTCCGACAGACCCATGCCCCAGGCCACCATCTCTCGCGCTTCCTGCGGAGTGGAGGGATCCAGGACCGGCACCTTGGCCAGTCGTGCCATGAATCGGGTGTCCTGCTCGGTTTGAGAGGAGTGAGGTCCAGGGTCATCCGCAGAGATGATCAGAAACCCCCCAATGGATCCCAGGTAGGCGGCGCTCATCAGCGAGTCCGCCGCCACATTCAGTCCGACTTGCTTCATGCAGCACGCGGATCGTTTTCCGGTGATTGCTGCGGCAAACGCGTTGTCCAGGGCCACCTTCTCATTCGTAGACCACTCCACGTACGTCTTCAGGTCCGCGGATTTCACCCGCCGAATCACCTCCGGCAGAATCTCCGAGCTCGGTGTTCCAGGATAGCTCGTGACCACCTGGCAGCCTGCTTCCACCAGTCCCAGCGCGATTGCCCCGTTTCCAAGTACAATTTCTCTGGCCATCTTCGCCCCTCTTTCATCCTCTGCATTCCACATCGCCCTTCGCGTTCAGCGGGCCCCAACTACGGAAATCGAGAGCTTTCTCTATATCATGAAACTGCGAACATGCAAGAACACAAAGGCAGGCAGGATAGACTTCGGGTGCAGGTCGTGCATTTGCGCATGCGTCTGTTTGAGTGTTCACTCCCTACGCCATGCATTAGTCCTTGGCACTCGATCCGTCGTCGGATTGTGTCCTTTGTTTGGCTTCCTCGATCAGGTCCAGGAGCGACATGACTTTGGTCTTGCCGGAACGGGTGAAGGCCTTCTCCCACTGCTCCTGCGTCAAATGCTGGCGAAAGTACCCCTCCACGTCGAAATGAGGGTACCAGCAGTCCAGCGTCTTGAAGCAGGGAAGGTCTCCACGCTCCTGAAGGCAGTAGGAGAAGGAGATCTGATGCCCCAACCGGGGGCATCGAATGGTGTAGTCGTCTTCCGGCGGAACGATTTCTTCACTCATGGCAGCCTCGTTCTTTACGGATCCCTAGGGAAGCCCGGACGTTTCCAGGGGCAGATGCCTCGAGGAAACGTCCGGGCAGGGATTATGCGTCCATCAACTTCCGGTGTACTGTTTGGGTTTGGGCAGATCTTTAATGGCATTGAGCGCCCGCACGATTTCCTCCTCGGGCAGAGGATGATCCTGCAGCTGGCCCCGGAAGTAGGCCTCGTACGCGGCCAGATCCACCAGGCCGTGCCCGCTCCAGTTGAACAGAATCACCTTTTCCTTCCCTTCTTCCTTGGCCTTGAGCGCTTCCCGGATGGCCATGGCCACCGCATGGTTGCACTCGGGGGCGCTGATGAACCCCTCGGTGCGCGCAAAGGTGACCCCAGCCTCAAAGGTCTCCAGCTGGTTGATGTTCTCGGCGCGAATAAGGCCGTCCACCAGGAGCTGGCTGATGATGGGGGCCATGCCGTGGTAACGCAGGCCGCCGGCGTGAATCGGGGCGGGGACGAAGTCGTGGCCCAGCGTGTGCATGGCCAGGAGCGGGGTCATCTTCACGGTGTCCCCGAAGTCGTATGCAAACGGCCCGCGGGTCATGGTCGGACACGACGCGGGCTCCACACCGATGACGTCGATGTCCTTGCCGTGGATCTTGTCCCGCACGTAGGGCAGGCAGTTCCCTGCAAAGTTGCTCCCGCCTCCGGCACACCCGATCACCACGTCCGGGTAGTCCCCCGCGATATCCATCTGCTTCTGGGTTTCCAGACCGTTGATGGTCTGGTGGAGCATGACGTGGTTGAGCACGCTCCCGAGCGCGTATTTGGAGTGCTCGTCCCCAACCGCCGCTTCCACGGCCTCGCTGATCGCCATGCCCAGGCTCCCGGGAGAGTCCGGGTCCTTTTCCAGGATCGAACGTCCGGCATTGGTCTCGGTGCTCGGGCTCGCCGAGCAGTTGGCTCCCCAGGTCTCCATCATGAGCCGGCGGTAGGGTTTCTGGTTATAGCTGATCTTGACCATGAAGACCTTGCACTCCAGCCCGAAGAACGCGCAGCACATGGAAAGGGCGCTTCCCCACTGGCCTGCACCCGTCTCCGTGGTGATCCGCTTGGTCCCGGCAATCTTGTTGTAGTAGGCCTGGGCAATGGCCGTGTTGGGCTTGTGGCTTCCGGCCGGGCTCACGCCCTCGTTCTTGAAGTAAATCTTGGCCGGGGTGTCCAGGTGCTTCTCCAGGTTGTACGCCCGGTAAAGGGGCGTCGGCCTCCAGATCGCGTACCTTTCCAGGACCGGTTCCGGGATGTCGATCCAGCGCTCGGTGCTCACCTCCTGCTCGATCAGGTTCATGGGAAAGATCGGCGCCAGATCGTCCGGTCCCGCGGGCTGGCCGGTGCCGGGATGAAGGGGCGGTTCCAACGGGGTGGGCATGTCCGCCATGATGTTGTACCACTGGCGCGGCATTTCCGATTCAGGCAAAAAGATCTTTTTGACGTCCATACTTCCTCCTTCTCTCTGAATGGGTTTGTGGAATCATCCAGCGGTACCCTCTCCAATCGCGGAGGACCGCCCTGGACGCATGTTCAAGGCCTCCCGTGGGCATGGTGCGGAGGCCGGTTACAGATCGATTCTCTGCAGGGCCTGAACATCTTCAATCGCCCGAATTTCCTCGAGAACGTCCCGGTTCACCCGCGTGCTGGTCCCCAGCAAAACGGCGTTTCGTCCCCGGTCCTGATCCTGGCCCACGTGCATGCGGCTGATGTTGATGGCGTGGCTACCGAGCACCGAGCAGATCCGCCCGATCACCCCAGGCTTGTCCTCGTTGTTGATCAGCAGCATGTGCCCCTCCGGGATCGCCTCCAGATAAAAATCGTCGATCCGCAGGATTCGAGGCATGGTCCGGCCGAAGATCGTCCCCGACACAATGTGCTCCCCTTCCACCGACCTCACCCTCACCATGATCAGACTCCCGAAATCCTCCGACTTCGACGACGTCGACTCCACCACCTTGATCCCTCGGTCCGATGCAATCATCCGCGCATTGATGAAGTTCACGTCGTCCTTCAATACCGGCGTCAGCAATCCCTTCAACACCCCCGTCGTCAGCGGCCTCACATCGTACTCCGTCACCTTCCCCAGATACCTCACCTCCACCTCTTCCACTCCGCTCGACGCCAGCTGTCCCTGAAACAACCCCAGCTTCTCCCCCAGCACCGCGTACGGCCTCAGAACCGTCATCAGCTCCGCACTCACACTCGGCACGTTCACCGCGTTCTTCACCGTCCCGTGAAGCAGGTACGCCACGATCTGCTCCGCCACGTCCTTCGCCACGTTGTCCTGCGCTTCCATCGTCGACGCCCCGAGGTGCGGCGTGCAGATGAAGTTCGAAAGCCCCATCAGCCGGTGCTCTCCCGGGGGCTCCGTCGAAAACACGTCCAGCGCCGCCCCACCAAGGTGCCCGCTCGAGAGCGCATCATAGAGCGCATCCTCGTCCACGATCCCCCCTCGCGCGCAGTTCACCAGCATCGTCCCGGGCTTCATCTTCGAGAACGCCTCCGCACCCAGAAGCCCCGCCGTCTCCTCGGTCTTCGGCACGTGCACCGTCACGTAGTCCGCCCGCCCCAACAGCTCCTCCAGCGACACCGGCTCGCAGTCCGACTCCTCGATCACCGACGGCTTGATGTACGGATCGAACACCACCACCTTCATCTTCAGCCCCTTGGCCCGGTCCGCCACAATCCGACCAATGTGCCCCAGCCCGATCAGACCCAGCGTCTTGCCGTACACCTCCCGGCCCTTGAGCTTCTTCTTCTCCCACTTGCCTCCCCGGAGGCTCGCCGTCGCCTGAGGGACATTGCGCGTCAGCGCCATCAGAAGCGCTATCGCGTGCTCCGCCGTGGTGATCGTGTTCCCCTCGGGCGTGTTCATCACCACGATCCCACGCCGGCTCGCCGCTTCAATGTCTACGTTGTCTAACCCGATCCCGGCACGGCCTACCACTTTCAGATTCTTTCCCGCTTCGATCACCTCCTGCGTCACCTTGGTCGCACTCCGGATCACCAGCGCGTCGTAGTCCCCGATCACCTTCACAAGACCCTCCGGGCCCAGATCCGTCTGTACGTCCACCTCGATCCCCGGCGTCTCCTCGAATATCCGTACGCCCACATCCGACAGTGCATCGCTCACCAGAACCTTCATCCCTTTCTCCATTCTATAAACGTAGTTTGGTTGGCCCCCTCCACGCTCCTAAACGGGGATCGTGGGAAATTTTCAAAACAAAAAGTTTACCACAACCCAACACCTTGTCAAGCGGCAACTGCCCAGGGAAAAATCTCGAACCCACTAAAGTTACTAGCGTTTTCGGGACTCAAAACGTCTTCGGCATCGCATTGGGACTTCCGGGTCTTCCTCTGGACCTTTCCACGTTCATAGCTTGTGGCTCGTACCTATAGGCCACGGTTTCTATTTAAAATTCAGGGTGTGTTCGTACCTGGAGCGGAGGCGACAGTGGAATTGTCAAAGATTCCGTGACGGTGGCTCGTGATTCGTGTTCGTAAAGGCATGATCCTAGATTCATTCAGCCCCCTGCGGCACCTTTCCCTCCTCCACCATCCCAGACCCGGCAAGGGAATGATAACGTTCGCCCCTGGAGTGAAGGCGACGGGGGAACCGTCTCAAGGAGCGAGACGCAGAGGCCAGGAATCGACTCCGACCGGCGGTCTCTGGAGTTCCGGATCTGAAAGCGAGGGGTGGGTCGAAGCCCCTGTGGTAAAACTCCCCGAAGGGAGAGATGCCTTCCCGAATGCCGACGATTCCCGCTCAGGGCGGCCGGTTCAGACGCCACCGTACTCTGGCGAGCGACGGCGAGACGGTTTCCCCCGGTGCCGAAGCGGACCAAATTTCCGTGCTCGTGATTCGTGATTCGTGCCCGTGAAAGGCAAAACACGCATACGATCATGAAACACGTGAAGACCGTGGAAAGGAGGAAGGGCGGATCAGGAAGCCATGTTCTCTGCAGGAGACGCATCCTCGGCCGGGCTGCTCTTGAGGTACACCTGGAGGGCCATCAAGGCGGCGGGTGTGACCCCGGAGATGCGGGAGGCCTGTCCCAGGGAGACGGGCTGGACGCGCGAGAGTTTTTCGCGAACCTCGGTGGTGAGCCCGTGCACCTTTGCGTAGTCCACGTGCTCGGGAATCCGCATCTCCTCCATTCTCTTGAGCTGCTCCACCTGCCGCTCCTGGCGATCGATGTACCCCTGATACTTGATCCTCGTCTCCACTTCTTCGGCCACCAGGGGATCGGCCCCTGCCAGGTCGGGGGCAAAGGGAAAGAGGGAGGAGAAGGACACCTCGCTTCGTCGCAGCAGAACGGCCAGGGGGGTGGTATTCTTGATGGGAGCTGTCCGCAGCTCTTTCAACCGATCCAGAACACCCGGCTCCGGTCTCAGTGTGACCGAGTCCAGCCTATCCAGGAGGCGATCGATGGCCTCCCGCTTGCGGCAAAACGCACGGTACACGTCTTCGCTCACCAGTCCGAGCCGGTACCCGATGTCCCGAAGCCTTAGATCCGCATTGTCCTCCCGCAGCAGGAGCCGATACTCGGCCCGGGACGTGAACATGCGGTACGGTTCGTTGGTCCCGCGCGTAACGAGATCGTCGATGAGAACCCCGGTGTACGCGATGGATCGCGGCAGGATCAGCGGGGATTCCCCTCGAACCTTCAGCACCGCGTTGATGCCGGCCAGCAGGCCCTGGGCCGCCGCCTCCTCGTACCCGCTTGTCCCGTTGATCTGACCGGCGTGATAGAGGCCCGACACAATCCGCGTTTCCTGGGTGGGCTGGAGCTGTATGGGATCGACGTAGTCGTACTCAATGGCATAGCCGGGGCGCAGGATCTCCGCCCGTTCCAGACCGGGGATGGCCCGGACCATGCCCAACTGGATGTCCACGGGAAGGCTTGTGGCCAAGCCGTTGGGGTAGACCTCCACCGTATCGAGCCCTTCGGGTTCCAGAAAAATCTGGTGGCGGGGTTTCTCTGCAAACCGAACCACTTTATCCTCGATGGAAGGGCAGTACCGCGCCCCGGTCCCCTCGATGACCCCGCTGAACAGAGGGGAACGGTCGAGCCCGGAGCGAATGCACGCGTGGCATGGATCGTTGGTGTACGTGATGTGGCAGGGGACCTGGGGCAGGGGAATCTTGTCGGTCTCAAAGGAAAAGGGCCTCGGGTCCGCGTCCCCGTGCTGGACCTCCAGGCTCGAATAGTCGATGGTTCGACCGTTCAGACGGGGGGTGGTGCCGGTCTTGAATCGCCCGACCTCGAATCCCAGATCCCGGAGCTGGTCGGCCAGCCTGGAGCTCGGGGGATCGCCCATGCGTCCTGCGGGGAAATGATCGAGGCCCACATGAATGAGCCCGCCCAGAAACGTGCCTGTGGTCAGGATCACCGTTCGGGAGAGGTATCGCTCGTGCAGCTCGGTCTCCACCCCTCGAACCCGTCCGTCCTCCACGAGCAGGCGATCCACCATGGCCTGACGAATGTCCAGTCCGGGCTGTTCCTCCACCACCGCCTTCATCCGCTTTCGGTAGAGGTCCCGGTCGTTCTGGCTTCGCGATCCTCGGACCGCCACTCCTTTGCGCGTGTTCAGGCGCCGGAACTGAATCCCGGTCTGATCCGCGGCCTTGGCCATTTCCCCGCCCAGGGCGTCGATCTCCTTGACCAGGTGCCCCTTGGCAAGCCCTCCCACGGCAGGGTTGCAGCTCATGGCGGCGATGTGATCCAGGTTGATGGTCAGAAGCAGCGTAGGATGGCCCATCCGCGCGGCCGCCAGGGCCGCTTCGCAGCCCGCGTGCCCTGCGCCCACGACAATGATATCATATGGGGTTTCGGAAGACATGCCGTTATTCGTTGACTCGATGCGTCCTTCCGCAGCTCACCCGAACAGGTCCTTCACCACAATCGTCTCTTCCCGCATGGCGCCCACCGAAACCAGCGCGATGGGAACCCCGGTGATCTCCTCGATACGGTTCAGGTAGGCCCGGGTCTCGGCAGGGAGGTCGTCCAGGGTGCGGGCCGAGGAGATCTCTTCCTCCCAGCCGGGCGCCTCCTCGTAGACCGGCGTGCAGCGCGCAAGCTTGTCCAGGCTGCTGGGACGGGATTCTACGGTCTGACCGTCGAGCTCATACCCCACGCAGAGCTTCAGGGGGTTGAGCCCGGTCAGGACGTCCAGCTTTGTGATGCTCAGACTGTCCAGGCCGTTCAGCCGGATGGAGTCCTGAAGCATCACCAGGTCCAGCCACCCGCATCGCCTCCGCCGGCCTGTGGTGGCCCCAAACTCCGCCCCTCTTGATTGAATGGCATCCCCGATTTCGTCGGTGAGCTCCGTGGTGAAGGGGCCGGCTCCCACCCGTGTGGTGTAGGCCTTGACAATGCCGTTGACGTGATGGAGTCGTCGGGGTCCCACACCGGCCCCGGCGCAGGCCCCGCCCGCAATGGGGTTCGAGGAGGTCACAAAGGGATAGGTCCCGTGATCGATGTCCAGGTGGGTCCCCTGGGCCCCTTCGAAGAGAACGTTCCGGCCCTCGCGTCCCGCCCGTTCGATGGCAAGGGAAACGTCGGTGACATAGGGCCTCAACACCTCTCCCATAGCGAGGTATCGATCGAACATGGGCTGAAAATCCAGGGGCTCGGCCTTGAGAAAGGCCTCGAGAAGGAAATTTTTCTCTTCGAGGTTGCTTCGAATCTTGTCCCCCAGAATCGCGGGCTCGAGGAGGTCCACTGCGCGGATTCCGGTACGTCCCGCCTTGTCCTCATAGGCCGGCCCGATCCCCCTCCCCGTGGTGCCGATCTTCTGCTTTCCCTTGGCCTTTTCCCGCGCCGCGTCCAGGGCCCTGTGGTAGGGCAGGATGATGTGGGCCTTCTCGCTCACACCGAGATTCCCGGGTTCCACAGAGACGCCTCGCTCCCGCAACGTCTCCATCTCCTCCAAGAGCACCTCCGGGTCGACCACCACGCCGTTGCCGATCAGACACATCTTTTCCGCATGGAGAATACCGGACGGAATCAGATGGCAGATGGTCTGCTCCCCGTTCACCACCAGGGTATGTCCTGCATTGTTTCCTCCCTGGTAGCGGACCACCACGTCCGCGTTGGCGGTGAGCAGGTCCACCACCTTGCCTTTTCCCTCGTCTCCCCACTGCGTTCCCACCACGACCACATTCGGCATGCCTCACCTCCTGACGGACCGTTCGCCTTACGAACGGCGCTGTACCTGAAACCACGGGCTCCTTCAGCCCTCTTCATCCTTCTAGAAGTGCTTGAGCGGAGCCTTTCCGATTGCGAACACGTTAAAGCCGATCTCGTAGAGCGCCTCATGATCCAGGATGTTTCGACCGTCGAAGAGGAAGGCCGGCTGCACCATGGAATCGAAGATGCGTTTGTAATCCAGGGTCTTGTAAAGGTCCCATTCGGTGAGCACGGCCAGGGCGTGAGCCCCTTCGGCCGCCCTGTAAGGGTCCTCCTCGTACTTCACACCGCCCTCCACATCCTTCAGGTCGATTCGGGCGTTTTTCAGGGCCTTCGGGTCCGTGACCACGACCTCGGCCCGCTCCTCCAGGAGCTCCCGAGCCACGGTGATCGCAGGGGACTCCCGGGTATCCCCGGTGTTGGCCTTGAACGAAAAACCGAAGAGGGCGATCCGTTTTCCCGCCACCGTGTTGAAAAGGTTGCTCAGTATGTTCTGCACAAAACGTCTCTCCTGCCACTCGTTAATACGCACCACGGACTCCCAGTAGCGGGCGACCTCATCCAGACCGTAGCCCTCACAGATGTACACAAGATTGAGGATGTCCTTCTTGAAGCAGGACCCTCCGAATCCCACGCTCGCCTTCAGAAAATGGGGACCGATCCGGGAGTCCCTCCCGATGGCATAGGCGACTTCGTCGACCACTGCTCTGGTCTTCTCGCACAGCGCGGAGATGGAGTTGATGGAAGAAATCCGCTGGGCCAGAAATGCGTTGGCCGTGAGCTTGGAGAGCTCCGAGCTCCAGATGTTGGACTCCAGAATCCGCTCCCGAGGGACCCAGTTGGCATAGATGTTCACGACCTCCGAGCGGGCCCGAGTGCCCTCGGGTGTCTCCCGGGATCCGACGAGGACCCGGTCCGGATTCTCCAGATCCCGAATCGCGCTCCCCTCGGCCAGGAACTCCGGGTTCGAGACCACGTCGAACCGGGGGCCATTGGGCCTGGCATGCAGAATGCGCTCCATGGCCGATGCTGTGCGCACGGGCAAGGTGGATTTTTCCACGATGATGGTGTCTGAAGCGGCGTTTTCAAGGATCTGTCGGGCGGTCTTTTCCCAGTACTGGAGGTCCGCAGCGCGTCCGGCACCCTGACCAAAGGCCTTGGTCGGCGTGTTCACCGAAACGAAGATAATGTCCGCCCTTCGAATCCCTTCCTCGATGTCTATCGAGAAAAAGAGGTTCCGGCCGCGGGCCCTTGCCACGACCTCGTCCAGGCCGGGCTCGAAGATGGGAAGTTGATCGCTGTTCCACGCCCGGATTTTTTCGTCGTTGATGTCCACGACGTGAACGCGGTACTGAGGGCACCGGTCCGCGATGACGGCCATGGTGGGACCGCCTACATACCCGGCCCCGATACAGAGGATCTCCTTCTCAAATGCCATGGTTCCCTTCCTTCGTCCGGTTTGTGATGCGTCAGTCGTTGTCCCCGCCGAGGAGCCCTCCCAGCAGCCCTCCCCCGATGCCGGCGACGCCCTTCTGCTCCCCCTTGTTCTTGAAACGGGCGGCGGCAAAAATGCGATCCGCCAGGCGGGAGAAGGGAAGGCTTTGGAGGTAGACGTGGCCCGGCCCTTTGAGCACGGCCAGGAATAGGCCCTCCCCGCCGAAAAGCGCGTTCTTGAACCCGCCCACGAACTGAATATCGTAATCCACACTCGGGGCGAACGCCACCAGGCAGCCCGTGTCCACGCGAAGGGTCTCCCCGGCCCCAAGCTCCTTTTGGATAATCGTGCCGCCTGCGTGGACAAAGGCCATCCCGTCCCCTTCCAGGCGCTGGAGAATGAACCCTTCCCCTCCGAAAAGCCCCGCGCCCAGACGTTTGGTAAAGGCGACCTCGATTTCCACGCCCTGGGCCGCACAGAGGAAGGCGTCCTTCTGGCACAGGAACCGGCCGCCCAGCCGGTCCAGCTCCAGGGGAATGACCTTGCCCGGATAGGGTGCTCCAAAGGCCACGTGTCCCTTGTCCCGGCCGTTGTACAGGAAAGTGGTGATGAAAAAGCTCTCCCCGGTGACCATGCGCTTGAACCCCTTGAAGAGGCCTCCGCCGGTGGAGGTCTGCATCTCGATGCCGTCTTCCATGTACATCATAGCGCCGGCTTCCGCGCGAACGCCTTCTCCCGGATCGAGCTCCACCTCGACGAGCTGCATGTCGTCCCCGTGAATCGTGTAGTCAATCACATCGGCCATGTTTCCTTCCTCCTCTCTTTGGCTCTTGAGCACCCTGAAGACGGCTCGGCCTGGTCTTGGCCGCCCGACCTCGAATCAAGGAGCCTTTCCTGCAGAAGCTCCAGCAGTATGCTGAATCACGGCCTCGGTCAGGGCCTCAATCGTGTAGGCAGCAGGCATCACATCCACGGAAAACCCTTGCTGCTCCGCCGTTCTGGCGGTGATCGGCCCGATGCAGGCCACCCGGGTGTGCCTCATCCACTCGCGAAGCGCCCCCTCCTCTCCTGCGAACATCTCAACGAAGTTCGTCACGGTGGAGGAGCTCGTGAACGTGATCACATCGATCACCCCCTGCTCCAGAAGGCCTCGCACCCGGCTCACATCCCGGTCCGGTTTCACGGTCCGGTAAGCCGGGACCACATCCACCGAGGCCCCCATTTTTTCGAGCTCCCGGGGCAAGACCTCCCGGGCCTTCTCCGCTCTGGGGAGCAACACGCGGAGTCCGGTCATGCTCTCCTTTCCGAGCGCGTCCACCACGGCCTCGGCCCGGTATTCGGACGGCACCAGGTCCGGCCGTATCCCCCGGCGCTCCAGGGCCTCAGCCGTGGCCGGGCCGATCGCCCCGATTCGAATACCGCCGAGGAACCTTGCGTCCTTTTCCTGGGCCGCCAGACGCTCAAAGAAATAGCGGACCCCGTTCACGCTTGTAAAAAGGAGCCATGCGTACGCCTTCAGCCCCCGAATCGCTGCATCCAGGGACTCCCAGGTTTCAGGAGGGATCACCTGGATCGTGGGGAACTGGATGCACTCGGCGCCGAGCTCGGCCAGGCGGGCCATGAACGGGCTTGCCTGCTCCCGGGCCCTCGTGACCACGACACGAAGTCCGAAAAGGGGGCGGTTCTCAAACCAGCTCAAGGTGTCCCGCAGGGAAACCACCTCTCCCACCACAATGACGGCGGGGGGCTTCAAGCCTGCATCCTTCACAATCCGGGCGATGTCCTTGAGCGGTCCGGTCACGGTCCTTTGCTCGGCCGTCGTGCCCCGCCGGATGACGGCCGTGGGCGTAAGCCCGGAACGGCCGTGGGTCATAAGCTGCTCCGCAATGAGGGGCAGATTTCCGACACCCATGAGGAAGACCAGCGTGCCCACGCCCGTGGCCAACCGGTCCCAGTGGATGCTCGAGGTCTCCTTGGTGGGGTCCTCGTGACCCGTGACAAAGGCCACGGTCGCAGTCAGATCCCGGTGGGTCAGAGGGATTCCCGCATAGGCCGGAACCGCCACGGCAGAGGTCACCCCCGGCACCACCTCGAAGGGAATCCCGGCCGCGGCCAGGGCCTCGGCCTCTTCGCCTCCCCTGCCGAACACGAAAGGGTCGCCGCCCTTGAGCCGGGTCACCGTGCGGCCTTCCAGGGCCAGGTCCACGAGAAGGCGGTTGATTTCATCCTGTGTGCGGGTGTGGCAGCCTCCCTTTTTCCCTACGTACAGGCGCTCCGCCTCCTCCCGGGCGAAATCCAGAAACACGGGGTTGGCCAGGTAGTCGTAGACCACCACATCCGCCTCGGCAAGGCAGTCCCGTGCCTTCAGGGTCAGGAGGCCCGGATCGCCGGGTCCGGCCCCCACGAGGTAGACTCTGCCGGGCTGGCTGTTCGTCATAGGTCCTTTCTCGTGCGACGTAAACATTTCATCTCTCGCAAAGCCGCAGAGCCACAAAGGAAATCCTCAGGAATTCCCCTTGGTTTCTTGGCGCCTTCGCGTCTTGGCGAGAGGAAAAGGATTTTGCCTGTCCCTTTTCTGCATTCGACGCTTCAACTTCCCGAAAAACATGGCTTAATGAACACGTTACATGGGCCTTTCAACCTGTGAGCCGTAGATCCTCCCCAGGATGGCCCCGGCACCCGAACTCAGAAGCTTTTGCGCCAGTGCCATTCCGATTTCCTCCGGCCGGTCTGCATCGCCTTCGGCCCGGTGGGCGATCACCTCGCTCCCGTCCAGCTCCGCCACCAGCCCGTCGAGGATGAGTCTTTGGTCCTGCACCACCGCGTGCCCCGCAATGGGCACCTGGCACCCTCCTTCCAGCTTTCGGAGGAGTGCGCGTTCCGCTCGGACCTGGATCTCGGTGGGCTCGTGATTGAGAAAGCCGAACACCTCCAGGGCCCGCTCGTCCCCGATCCTCATTTCCAGGCCCAACGCCCCCTGACCGATGGCCGGAAGGAGCACGGAAGGCTCGAGGAACTGGGTGACCCGATGGGCGAGACCCAGGCGACGAAGACCTGCGGCTGCCAGCACCACGGCGTCCAGGTCCCCGGATTCCAGCCTGCCGAGACGGGTGTCCACGTTCCCGCGGAGGGACACGATTCGCAGATCCGGGCGTTTTTGCAGGACCTGGGCGGCCCGCCTCAGGCTGCTCGTCCCGATGCGAGCCCCCGAGGGTAGCGCCTCGAAGGGTTCACCCTGTGCCGAGATCAAAGCGTCCCTCGGGTCTTCCCTCTCCGGGAACACCAGGAGATCCAACCCTTCGGGCAGCTCCGCAGGCACATCCTTCATGCTGTGGACCGCCACGTCCACTTCGTTTCGCAGCAGGGCCTCCTCGATCTCCTTGACAAAGAGTCCCTTTCCTCCCACCTTGCTGAGCGGGGTGTCCAGGATCTTGTCCCCCCGGGTCTTGATGCGCACGAGCTCGACGTGCACGTCCGGAAATCGTGTCTCCACGCCTCGCCGGACCCATTCGCTCTGGGCCAGGGCCAGTCGACTTCCCCGCGTGCCGATTCGAAAGATCATGTCCTATCTTCGCTTTCCGGGGTTCCCCGGGATGCCGCTGCGCTCCTTCGCTTCAGCAACAACCGGGCGATCTCCAGGTCATGCGGCGTGGTCACCTTGATGTTTTCCTCCTCTCCCCGAATCACCCGGACCGGAACGCCGGTGCGCTCCAGGAGCAACGCGTCGTCGGACATCTCCTCCCACCCTTCCTGAAAGGCCTTTCGGTGCGCTTCCAGGAGGTCCTTCGTTCGAAATGCCTGGGGCGTCTGAACCCGCCACAGGCGGCCGCGATCCGGCGTGTGCCGGACCAACCCGTCCGCGTCCACTTCCTTGATCGTCTCCGTGGCCGGAAGTGCGGCAATCACCGCGCCGTGCTCCCAGGCCCCGTCCACGGCCCGTTCGATCAATGGGCTTTCGATCAGAGGGCGCACCCCGTCATGGACGATCAGGATATCGCAATCCTTTGCACAGGCTTCCACGCCCAGGCGCACGGAATCCTGCCGCCTTGCCCCGCCGGGCACGACCCGGCGCACCTTGGAAAGCGCGAAACGGGCCACGATCTCCGTTTTACAAAAATCCACAGTTTCTTCCGGCACTACGAGCACCACGAATCCCACGGCTTTTGATTGCTCGAACACGGTCAGCGTATGGACCAGGAGGGGCTTTCCGTCGAGTTCCAGAAACTGCTTGGGGCGATCGCCGCGCATGCGGATGCCGGCGCCGGCCGCGGGAATCACGGCAGCCACCCTGAACGGGCTCTGCCGAGGGCGTTTTCGTTGCTCCCCCATGGATCTCTCGTTTACAGGACCTGTCCCGGCGCGAACGCCACGGCAAAAAAAGAGGCCCGGGAAACGGGAATTCCGCCTCCCTGAGGGCCTGTACGGTGAAATCCTGCCAGGCCGCTATTTCATTCGTGCCCACTCAGAAATTTATTTGGGCACTTTCAAGTTTCCAATTCAGAAATGAGGGATTTTTCGCAAGATCAAGGAAATCAAGGGATTACGCGGAGACGTACTTCACTTCAGTACGTCGCACAAGGAATCCTGTAAATTGACGATGAGATTGCGGAAAAGAGCCATTTCTGGATGGAAACGAATTCAGGCCTGCGCCGCCTTTCTCGTCTGCTTCTTGAGCCGGTTGATCCGTCGCCTCAGGACGTCGACCTTCTTGCGGTCGTTCGCCTCACGGGCGGCTGCCTTCTCCTCCTTGAAAAGGGCAATCTTCGCCTTCAGATCCTTGACCGACGTACCGGCCTTGCTCTCCTTGGTCTTGGCTTTGGCCGGTTCTTCCTCTTCAATGCCCCAGGCCTCTTTGATCGCCCCGAGGAGTTCTTCCTTCTTCATGGCGTGGGCGCCGGTGATCCCCTCGATCAGCACGGCGACCTCTCGAAGCTCGACCGCTGTCATTTTCTCGAGGGGTTTGCCGATCTCTTCCATCTTCTGCTTCGCCTGGTCCGGCTTTTCCTCTTTGGTTTCTTGCTGTACTTTTTCTTCCTCTTCCATGTGCTTATCTCCTGCTTCCTTTTTCAATTCAAAACTTAGTCGTCAGGGGACCGCCGCGTCCCCTATTCCTCCTTGGACGCCTTTCGAATAAACGGCGAAACCAGGTCGATGGGGATGGGAAACAGCGTGGTGGAGTTGCTCTCCGAAGAGATCTCCCGCAGGGTCTGAAGGTACCGTAGCTGCAACGCCTCCGGGTGCCTGCGAATGATCTCCGCGGCATCCGCCAGCCGGTTGGCGGCCTGGTACTCGCCCTCCGCAGCGATCACCTTGGCCCGCCGCTCCCGTTCGGCTTCGGCCTGGCGGGCCATGGAACGCTGCATCTCATCCGGCAGATCGATGTGCTTCACCTCCACGGTGCTCACCTTGATGCCCCATGGGTCGGTCTGCTTGTCCAGAATCTCCTGGAGCTGGGTGTTGATCTTTTCCCGCTCGGCCAAGAGTTCATCCAGCTCCACCTGACCGCAGACGCTCCGCAGGGTGGTCTGGGCCAGCTGGGAAGTGGCAAACAGGAAGTTCTCCACCTCCACGGTGGCGTTGGTGGGGTCCATGACGCGGAAGTAGATCACCGCATTGACCTTCACGGACACGTTGTCCCGCGTGATTACGTCCTGAGGCGGGACGTCCATGGCCACGAGTCGAAGGCTGACCTTGACCATCTTATCGATCACCGGAATCAGAATGATCAGGCCCGGGCCCTTCGTTTTGATCACCCGGCCGAGCCGAAAGATGACGCCCCGCTCGTACTCCTTGAGGATGCGGAGTGCCGCCGCCAGAAACATGACAATCAGCACGAGTGCCACAATGTAAAACATGGCCTGTCCCTCCTTTCCGGTTGCGTTCGCCGGAGTTTCATACCAGGGTGCGCTGCCCGATGCAACCTCTCCCTGTCAGAATCCGCGGGGGCTGCTCCTTCTCACCTTCAGCACGAGACCGCGGATGCCGACCACCTCCACCTCCTCGTCCGGTTCGATGGCCTCGTTTGCCCGGGCACGCCAGTGCTCTCCGTGCACAAAGACCATTCCCTCCGGATCGATTTTCTCTGTCACGGTCCCGACCTCCCCCACGATGCCCTCGGATCCCCCTCTCGGTCGGGTCCGGTAAGCACGATAGGCCAGGCCCGCCACCAGCACGAAGAATCCCCCCACCAGCACGATCATCGGCAGCATCAGACGAAGCGATACTCCCACATCCTCGAAAAGCATGATAGACCCCAGGGTCAGGGAAATCAATCCTCCCACGGAGAGCAACCCGTAGCTCGTGACCTTGATCTCCGCGATGAACAGGATAATCGCCAGCACGATGAGAAGAAGGCCCGCGTAGTTCACCGGCAGGGTCTGAAACGAGAAAAACGCGAGGATCAGGCTGATCGCGCCGATGACCCCGGGCAGAATCGCCCCCGGGTGGCTGAGCTCGAAGTACAACCCGGCCAGACCGATCATCATGAGGATGTAAGCGATGTTGGGGTCGCTGATCGTCCGGAGGACCTTGTCCCGAAATCCCGGCTGGTACCGGACCATCTCGAGGTCCGCCACGGAAAGGACCACGCTCTGTCCCCGCACCGTGACTTCCCGTCCTTCGAGTTCCTGAAGCAGAGAGGTCATGTCTTCGGCGATCAGGTCAATCACTCCCTTTTCCAGGGCTTCCTCGGCGGTCACAGACACGCTCTCCCGAATCGCCTTCTCCACCCAATCCCCGTTCCTTCCCTTTTCCTCGGCGATCCCGCGGCCGTAGGAGGCCATGTCATTGACCACCTTCTTGGACATCTCCTCCTGTATATCCTTGCCGCCGGCCGTGACCGGATGGGCCGCTCCGATATTCGTTCCGGGCGCCATGGCCGCTATGTGCCCGGCGACGGTCACCATCACCCCGGCCGACGCCGCACCGGCCCCTTTGGGTCCCACATACACGACCACGGGCACGGAGGAATTGAGAATCGCCTTGACCATGGTCCGCATGGAGGAAGCCAGCCCCCCCGGAGTGTCCACCCTCAGGATCACGAGGGCGGCGTCCCGATACTCTGCCTCCAGAATGCCCCGTTCCACGTACATGGCGCTTCCAGGGTTAATCGGGCCCTCCAGTTCGAGGATCAGCACCTTTCTCGAGGCCTGGTTTTCGGTCACCGCCCCTGCCGTAGCGGCCCACAGAACCGTCAGCAGAATCACAAGAAAAAGGCCTGCTTTTTTAGCCCGCTCAGTCACGTTGTGCTCCTTCCAGGCCCAGCACCTTCATGATCTCCTGAACATCCTCCCAGACCGGCCGCTTTGCGGAGACATTGCGAAGCAGATAGGCCGGGTGAAACGTGGGCATCACCGGAATCCCCTGATATTCTGTCCATTTCCCCCGATCCCGTGTCATGGAAAACCCCGTTCCAAGCAGCTCTCTTCCGGCGATCCGCCCCAGGGTGCAAATCACCTTCGGCCCAATGAGCTCGAGCTGTCGGTAGAGAAACGGCTTACACGCCCGAATCTCATCCGTCTGAGGATCGCGGTTCCGAGGAGGGCGGCACTTCACGACGTTGCAGATGTAGACGTCTTCCCTCCCGAGCCCCATGGCTTGAATAATGCGCGTGAGAAGGTGACCCGCCTCGCCCACGAACGGACGGCCGATGCGGTCCTCTTCCCTGCCCGGCCCCTCTCCCACGAACACGAGCTCCGCCCGGGGATTGCCCTCCCCGAAAACCAGGTGGGTTCGGCCCTTGTGGAGCGGGCACCGCCGGCAGTCGCCGATCACCTCGCGGAGCTCCTCCAGAGAGCCCCCGAGCGGCTCCCCTTCGCGGGAGGGCATCCCTCTCGATGGACGGGCCTCCAGATACGCCACGGACTGCGGGGAGGCTTGCGGGGGGTCCAGACCGAGATCCTGCCCCCCTTGGAGGAGCGTCCTCAGGCCTCGAATCACCGCCTTCCATTCCTCTGCCGTGCCCTGGTCTACGTCCATTGATCCCTGACCCGATCCAGGATGCAATCCGCCACCTCGTCCTTGGGGAGAAGGGGAAGCTCCTCCATACGACCGTCCCGATGCAGGATCTTCACCAGGTTCGTGTCCGCGTCAAAACCCGCATCCGTGCGCGACACGTCATTGGCCACAATCATGTCCACATTCTTCTGCTCGAGCTTGCTCCGGGCGTTCTTCACCAGGGACTCGGTCTCCGCGGCAAAACCGACCAGGATGCAGGCCCCATCGCCCCGTTCACAGCCCAGGGCTTCCAGGATATCCGGGTTGCGCACAAGCTCCAGTGCCTGTTTTTCATCCCCCTTCTTGATCTTCTGCCCGGAGACGCTGCCGGGCCGGTAGTCGGAGACCGCGGCTGCCTTGATGATGGCGTCGCATCCGTCTCTCCTTGCCAGGACCGCATCTTTCATCTCCTCGGTGGATCGCACCCCCACGAACGTGACCCCGGACGGCCGCTTCAGTCCGGTGGGACCGCTCACGAGCACTACGTCGGCACCTCTTCTTGCGGCCGCTCGCGCCAGGGCATACCCCATTTTTCCGCTGGAGCGGTTCGTGATGAACCGGACCGGATCGATGGCCTCCTGGGTGGCGCCGGCCGTCACCAGGACCCTGCGCCCCGCGAGATCCTGCGGCGACAGCATGGCCCGAATGCGCTCGAGGATGTCCTCCGGTTCGGGCAGCCGGCCCGGGCCTTCGGTACCGCAAGCCAGGTCCCCAACCTCGGGGTCCATCACGTCGACGCCCCGATCCTTGAGAACACGGAGGTTTTCCCGGACCGCCGGGTTTTCCCACATGCGGGCGTTCATGGCCGGGCAAACCAGGACCGGAGCCGTGGCCGCCACCACCAGAGTGGAGAGAAAGTCGTCCGCCAGGCCGTGGGCCATCTTGGCGACGAAGTTCGCCGTGGCCGGTGCCACGACGACGAGATCCGCCTCCTGCCCCCAGGTGATGTGATCCATGGGCCCCGTAGCAGAATGGAACTGTGCCTGAACCACACGGTGACCGGAGAGGGCCTCAAAGGTAAGCGGGGTCACAAAACGGGTAGCGTTCTCTGTCATGGCCACGCGAACGAGGACCCCGGCCCGGACCAGGCCGCGCACCAACTCGGCGGCCTTGTAAGCCGCGATCCCGCCCGTGACGCCTACGATGACCTGTTTGCCTTTCATCCTGGAACTTCCTGTTTTCTTAGCGTCTTTGCGTCTTAGCGAGAAATCCGGGGGTTCCGTTCACACCTTCTGCAGCGCCATCAGAATGTCCGCGTACTCCGCGGTTTCCTCGGGCCCGATACGGACGGGCCAGGAGTCCTGAAGGTCCAGGAAATCCTGGAGTTCCTTCCCGGCCTCCACGGCTCCGGTTCGGTCCTGAAAAAAACCCACTCGAAGGCGCATCCATTTCTGTCCCTTCACCGTAGCCCGGCTGATGTAGACCGGATATCCCCGCTTCATGAGCTCCACAGCAGGCCCGTCGATACGGTCCGCGGTGGGGGACGAAATCAGATTCACGACCCAGATCGAACCCGGCGTTTCCTTCGCCCGAGCCCTCTCTTCCTCGCTTTGCTTGAATCGCAGCTGGATACCCCGGGTCAAACGCCGCTCCGGAAGTCGCTCGTCCAGCGGTACGCCTTCGAGCGCGACCCGGTTGAGCTGGTAAAGGATGGGCCATTTGAGGGGATCGCCGAAGACATCCTCCCGCCCGGCGATGACTGCCAGGCAGTCTCCCGATTTCACCGTATAGACACCGTGCGCCTCGGCCCGTGCCCCCTGAACGGTCTCCTCAGGAGGTGCCTCCATGGCTTCGGTTGCCCCCGTTTCCAGGGCATTCTCGGCTTCCTCAGGCAGCGGGCCCGTCGTGTCTTCGCTCACCCCTGACGTGTCGATCGCCGTTTTCGCCGGCGGCGTGGCGCTCGGGGTCACGCTTCCGGGTGTCACCTGCACAAGGGCCTGCGGGTTCCTCACTGCCTCTTTGACGGGTTCGGCCGGCGGTTCCACAATCTTTCGAACCACCTTCGGGCTCTTTGCAGGCGGTGCAGGAGGCTCCTCGTTCGAGCACCCGGCCACCCCCACCCCGAGGGAAACCGCCACGCACGCAAGCATGAACCGAAACCGCATAGATCACTCCTATCCTGTGGAAATGGTGCTTTCCCGGAACCCGGTCTTATCCCTTCTCTTCCAGCAACGAATTCCTGGGGGTCCAAGGAGAGCAATCACGAATTAAACCGCAAAACCGCCAAATTGACAATAGAAATCCTGACCTGGAGCGTCTCCACCTTTTGTCCGCGACACGTCCAAAAGGCCTTCTGCTTGACACCTCGAACGGTTTTGTTCCACTATGCGTTGACCCGAAACCCAGCGCCCTGTATTCAGGGCGCCTCTACGAAACGTCATCCAAGGGGGCTTCCATGAACGTCATGATTGTCGGCGGTGGTGGACGGGAACACGCTCTGGCCTGGAAGGCGTCCCGCTCGGAACGGGTCGCCCGCGTGTACGTGGCGCCCGGAAATGCGGGGACCGCCCTGGAGCAAGGGGTGGAGAACGTATCCATTCAGGCATCGGACATCGAGGCCTTGGCCGCATTCGCCCGAGAGAAGGCGATCGGTCTCACGATCGTCGGGCCGGAAATCCCCCTTGTCGCCGGAATCAAGGATGCCTTTGATGAGGCGGGCCTTCCGTGCTTCGGGCCGACCCGCGCCACCGCGCGATTGGAAGGGTCCAAGGCTTTTACCAAGGATTTTCTTGCCCGGCACGGGATCCCCACGGCTGATTACGCCACCTTTCACGAGATGGAGCCGGCCCGGCGTTACATTCGCGAGCACGGCGCACCCGTCGTGATCAAGGCGGACGGGCTCGCCGCCGGAAAAGGCGTTATCCTCGCTCAGAGCGAGGACGAGGCCCTGACCGCCGCTGAGGGCATGCTCACCGGCCGCGACTTCGGGGACGCGGGCCGCACGATCGTGGTCGAGGAACTCCTGACCGGGGAGGAAGCCAGCTTCATCGTCATGGTGGACGGGGAACACATTCTCCCCCTGGCCACGTCCCAGGATCACAAGGCCCGTGATAATGAAGACCGGGGACCCAATACCGGCGGGATGGGGGCCTACTCGCCCGCCCCGGTGGTCACGCCCGAGGTCTACGACCGCACCATGAAAGAGGTCATCGAACCCACGGTACGGGGCATGGCCGAGGACGGTCACCCTTACACCGGCTTCCTTTACGCCGGCTTGATGATCCAGGACGACGGGACTCCTCGTGTGCTGGAGTACAACTGCCGATTCGGAGACCCAGAGACCCAGCCCATCCTGCTGCGCCTTCGATCCGATCTCGTGGAGCTCTGCCTCTCGGCCCTGAACGGAAAGCTGGAGCAGGCCCGGGCGGATTGGGATGAACGGGCCTCGCTCGGCGTCGTTATGGCCGCCGGAGGCTACCCCGAGTCTTACAGCAAAGGGGACCCGATTTCCGGCCTCCCGGAGACGGAACCGGAGGACCTGAAGGTCTTTCACGCAGGAACGAGTCTTCGAGACGGGCAGGTGGTCACGAGCGGGGGTCGCGTTTTATGCGTGACGGCACTGGGGGCTTCGGTGAGCGAAGCCCAGGCCAGGGCCTATGCGCAGGTGCGCGACATCCATTGGGACAACGTCTACTTTCGCACGGATATCGGCTACCGCGCCGTAGCCCGGGAGCAGAAGCAAAGCGGCTGAAATCCGCCCCTGGGAAAGGCCGGCCCTTCAAACGCGCACGGGCTGATTGAAGTACCCCAGCGAGAGATCGGGAAATCGTTTCTTCAGCGTTTCGGCCATGCGTCGCATCCCCAGGGCCGGGGTAGCCTCCGTAGGCATGTGCTCCTGGTAGAGCTGGGGATCGATGCAGAGGTTTTTCAGGTGGAGGAAGTGGACACCGGTCCGTTGAATCAGGGCCTCGAGCGCTTCCACCTCTTCGCGGCTGTCAGAGATTCCCGGAAAAACCAGCAGGTTGATCATCGTATACAGGCCCATCTCCCGGGCCCGCCGCACACTCTCCTCCACGTCATCGAATGCGTACCCCTGGGGCCGGTAATAGGCGAGGTACCGGTCGGGCCGGGCGCTGGTCATGCTGACGCGAATGGAATCCAGCCCGCTCTCCGCAATCTCCTGAACGCGATCGGGAAGGCTGCCGTTCGTATTCAGGTTGATCGTTCCCCGCAGCGTGTTCCGACGGATCTCCTGCGTGCTCTCCGCAATCAGGCGATACTCTGTGAGCGGCTCCCCTTCGCACCCCTGGCCGAAGCTCACAATCCCCTCGGACGTACCCTCCAGATGGGAGACCGCCAGTCGCACGACCTCCTCCCGGGAGGGGAGGAACGCGATGCGCTCATGGGAGGCCGGGCAGCTGTCGTCGGGCTGAAGAGACAGGCATCCCAGGCAGGCGGCGTTGCAGGTGCGGCTCACGGGAAGTGGGGCTTCCCATCGACCGAGGAACAAGTTCTTGGCCGCGAAGCAGTGGTTCACCGTGGCGCAGTGGACCAGGTGCTCGACCAGCGGGCCTGTGGGGGCGTGTTCACCTCGAAAGGCCTCGATGGCCGGTACCAGGTCCCGGTCATCGTAGTTGCGCGGGTCCCAGCGCGGATTGTGCTCCACGAGGAACCCCGAAGCCCAGTAGCGATCCCCTCGAAAACCCACGGCCGTGTAGGCCCAGGAAGGAAGCACGTAGGTCTTTTGTCTGGGCTCCGCCGCCGGAAGGTGGGTGCGCACGAACCCCGGTTCCAAAAAGGCCGCCACGCCGAAACACGATTTCATGCGCCTTCCGACCCGAACCTCATCCACGACCTCATAGGTCCCGGTCTCCGGATCCAGCCCTACCGGAGAGCAGTCCGGAAGGTAGAAAAGCTTGCTGAATTCCGGCATGGGCACCAGGTCGTTCTCTTCAATGGGTGCGGGCCGTTTTCCCGAAAAACCGGCCATGCGCAGGTGAGGATGCTCGAAGATGCGTCCGCGCTCATCGGCATACAGCATGTGGGGAAGCTTGCGAAACCTCTCCTTGCTTCTCATGATCTTCGGCTTCCTTTTTCGGGATGAACGAAATCCCTTCTTGAAACAGTAGAATCCGCGCATTGAAAACCCGCTTGTACTACGGGTTGTCCATGCATTTCAAGTCCCGCAGGGCATCCGCTTATTGGATTTCGATTGCGACTTGCATGAGGATCTCCCCGTACCGGTCCGGCCGCAATGCAGCCCAGCGATCCCTCGGCAGCAGGGCGCGGGGTTTACCACCCGCTGGGATGGTGATATATAGGGTCCGGAGGGTCCTGGGACCTTTTTCTCCGATACGGTCGTGTACCCCCATCAGGAGACGGATACCTACATGACTTCGAACCCGGAGCGCAAAAAAACAGAGGGCAAGCAGTTTCGACTGGTGAAGTATTTTGCCTCAGCCAGTTTCATCGTGCTGGTCCTGTTCAGTTTTCCCTTTTCCCTGGGCATCTCCCAGAAGGCGGAGGAAATCCTTCTTCGAAGCTACGAGAACTATGCACTCCTGGTCGGCCAAAACCTGAATCACCAGGTTTTCCAAAACTTTGCCGTACCTGTGATTCGACGATTCGGCAGGATCCAGCTTCGGGACGAGGACCAGCAGACCCTCATGGATCAGATCGTGCGGAACACAGTCCACGGTTTCAATATCGACCTGGTCAACATCTACGACATCGGGAAAGGCGTCATCGCTTACAGCACGGACCCTGAGCTGATCGGGAAGCCTGTGAAAAAAACGCCTGGCTACGAAAAGGCTGTGCAGGGGGAACGTTCCTCCCGCATGCTCTCTGAGAACGAGGAGCTCTGGGGGATGAACCTCTCCCTCATGGGGGGGCAGAAGAAGCTGCGAACCTACATTCCCTTCCGTGGCGCCCACCCCTTTATTTCGACGAGTTACGTAGCCGGGGTGTTCGAAGTGATCCAGGATATGACCGAACCCTATGAATCCATCGTTCGCTTCCAGTTCCTGGTGTTCGGCCTCTCCATTGGAATCATGGCCGCTATCTTCGCGGCCCTCCTCCTGATCGTACGCAAAGCGGAGAAAATCATCGAGGATCGCGCCCGGGAACGGCGGAAACTGGAGGACCAGCTTCACCAGGCGGAACGCCTCGCCGCTCTGGGAGAAATGGTGGCCGGCGTATCCCACGAAATCAAAAACCCGCTCGGCATCATTCAAAGCACGGCCGAACTCATGGGGGGCCTGCCCAACACAGACGAGAACCTGAGGCGCCTTTCCGGGGTGATCCACGAAGAATCCAGCCGCCTGAACGGAATCGTCACGGAATTTCTCGACTTCGCCCGCCCGCAGACCCCGAACTTTCGACAGACCTCCCTGACGGACATCCTGCAGAGAAACCTCACCTTCCTCCAAACCGAGATCGAGAAGAAGGCGGTCCGCGTGACCCACAATCTGGACGGGCGGTCGTTCAACCTGAAGGCCGATCCGGACCTGCTGTACCGGGCCTTTCTCAACATCCTGATCAACGCCCTTCAGGCCCAGGAAGACGGGGGGGCCATCGACATCCGCGTGATCGAGGATCGCTACGACCAGCGCGTGGAGATCACGGATCGCGGCGTCGGAATCCCGGAAGAGAGCTTGAAGAAGCTCTTCAATCCCTTTTTTACCACCAAGGAACAGGGGACGGGTCTTGGTCTGTCCATTGTGCGAAAAATTGTGGAAGGGCACAACGGCTGGATCACGATTCACAGCGAGCCGAAGGAGAAAACCACCGTGGTCATACGTCTTCCCAAGGAGCCCGAGTCATGGACACCATCCTGATCGTCGACGACGAAAAAAACTACCTCGTGGTCCTCGAAGCATTGCTCGGCCCCGAAGGGTACGAAATCCTCACGGCTGGAAGAGCCCGGGATGCCCTCCGCCAGATTCGGGAGGCGGACGTGGACCTGGTCATCACGGACATGAAAATGCCCGGCATGAGCGGCATGGAACTCCTGGAGGAGGTCAAGAAAATCCATCCGCACCTGCCCGTGATCATGATGACCGCATACGGCACCATCGAGATGGCCGTGGCGGCCATGAAGAAGCAGGCCTTTGACTACATCACCAAGCCTTTTCAAAACGAGGAGCTCAAGCTCACCGTGAAAAAGGCGCTGGAGAACTACCGGCTCATTCGAGAAAACCAGCGCCTCAGCGAAGAGCTTCACTCCCGGTATCGGCACGGCAATATCATCGGGAAGAGCAAACCCATGCAGGAAATCTTCGACCTCATCGGAAAGGTGTCGAGGTCCAAGGCCTCCGTACTGATCACCGGGGCCTCAGGCACGGGAAAGGAGCTCATCGCCAAGGCGATCCATTACAACAGCCCTCGGAGCGACCGCCCGTTCGTGTCCATCAACTGTGGCGCCCTGACCGAGACCCTGCTGGAGAGCGAGCTGTTCGGGCATGAAAAAGGCGCCTTCACCGGTGCCACGGCCATGAAAAAAGGCCGTTTCGAGGTCGCAGACGGTGGGACCCTCTTCCTGGACGAGGTAGGAGACATGTCTCCTTCGCTTCAGGTCAAGCTCCTTCGTGTGCTCCAGGAAATGGAGTTCGAGCGGGTGGGCGGAACCCGAACCATCAAGGTCGATGTTCGTGTGATTTCCGCATCCAACCGAAAACTCAAGGAAGACGTGGGCAACGAACTCTTTCGAGAGGACCTGTTCTATCGCCTGAACGTCATTCACATCGAGGTGCCTTCACTGACAGAGAGGCCCGAAGACATTCCGCTCCTCGTCAACCACTTTATTCAGAAATATAAGGAAGATGTGAACGCCGAAGGCATCCAGGTAAGCCCGGAGGTTTGGAAAGCGATCTATCGCTACACCTGGCCGGGGAATATCCGTGAGCTGGAAAATATCATCGAACGCGCCGTTGTGCTCAATACGGACGGGGTGATCAAACTGGACGACCTGCCCGACGACTTCTCAGCGCGCCAGGAAGACCTTCCCGTGGAACGCTTCGTCCCCCTGGATGCCCCCCTTCAGAAGACCCTTGAACAGATCGAGGAAAAACTCATCCGCAGGGCGCTGGAACATGCCGACAACGTGCAGGCCCACGCCGCAGCCAATTTGGGCATCACCAAGAGTCTCATGCAGCACAAGATGAAAAAGTACAACATCACGGTTTAGGAGTTTAAAATATTGGACCCTGAAAAATCTATATATATCAAAAGGTTAAACTGAAAACAGCTCCGAGCCGCCTTCCAGCGAGTACAATATCTTGTACCCGCCTCTCTGAGATGAGGGGGTTAAAACTTCGACCCTAACCCATTTATCTTATGCAATATCAAAAGGTTATCCCTAATCTAGGCCGGATTGGAGGGTTTTGGCAAACAAGTTGCAATATACGGGGTGAAATCAGAAACGAACTCTTTCCTCCTAAAAAGAAACCAACCCCCTCCCAGGGTTGGTTTTTTTCTTGGCGCGTACCTCCGATCAGTACCCCAGCTTGCGCAAGGCGCGTGCATCCCGGCTCCAGTTCCGCTCCACGCGTACGGTCAAATCCAGGTAAACCGGTCGTTGAAAACGCCGCTCCAGGGATTTTCGAGCCTTCTCCCCGATCGCCTTGATCATCCGCCCGTTCCTTCCCACCAGGATCTTCTTCTGGGATGCGGATTCCACGTGAATCCGCGCGGGGATGTAAAGCGTCCCGCGGCGGCCCCGCATTTCCAGTCCGTCCACAGTGACCGCCACCGAGTAGGGGAGCTCCTTGTGCGTCTCCTTGTACACCTGCTCTCGAATGATCTCGGCCGCAAAAAAAGTCTCGGGCTGGTCCGTGTCCATGTCCTCGGGAAAAAAGGGCGGACCCAGCTCCAGCCGGGCTACGAGCTCGGCGAGAAGGATATCCACACCATCTCCACGAAGCGCAGAAAGCGGGATGATCGCTTCAAATGGGTATTGTCTTCGAAATGCATCCATCAGGGGCAGCAGGGACTCCCGTGAACCCGTATCGATCTTGTTGATCACCAGGATCGCGGTTTTTCGGGTCTGACGCAGATGGCGCAGGAGAAGAGAGACGTCCGGCTCGTCAGGTCGTCCCAACTCGACAAGAACGACCACCAGGTCCACTTCCTGGAACGCCTCCTGAGCGGAGGCCACCATGCTCCGGTGCAAGGCGGTACGGGTGCGGTGAATGCCCGGTGTGTCCATGAACACGATCTGGACATTTTCCCCGTGGTAAATTCCGAGAATTCGGTTCCGCGTTGTTTGTGGCTTTGGCGAGACAATCGCCACCTTCCTCCCCAGCAGCCGGTTCAGGAGCGTGGACTTGCCTGCGTTCGGTGGGCCCACCAAGGCGACGAACCCCGACCGAAAGTCCGAATCATATTCGGATGAGGGAGGGGACTCCATGTACAAACCTCCTGAAACGGCTATTCCGCTTCTCCTTCAGCACACTCCCCGCCTGTGACGGGATCGTTCCCATTCCAGCATTCGACCACAGGCCTTCCGGGGACCAGGGTCCTGTCCGGTATGATCTCCACACAACCCGCTCGAACTCGGTGCTCCAGCTCCCGCAAGGACCGGTTTCGGTGCCCGCGCACCAACGGTACATCCCGCGGATGAACTCGAATTCTGACGCTCTTTGCCCTTTCCGCTCCGGCAAGCAGACGCTCCAGCCGCTCCTGGTAGAGACGATTGCGCACCAGGAAGCCAAAGGCCGGATGCCAGGGCCCGGCAAGGATCTCCCCGGGCCGCTCCAGCGTTGGGGATCCCTGAAGCCCCATTCGAATCACGGGAATCCCCCGGGCCTCCAGGTAGGCGCAACTCCTTGCACAAAGGGCCACGGCCCGATCCAGGGAAAGCGGCCGGTATCGTCCGTCCCGGTACCATGCCGCAAGCGCCGTGCCGCGGATCACGACCGTGGGATACAGGCGGACCAGGGCGGGTCGCAGGGCGGTAACCCGCCGAATCGTCTCAAAAAACCGCTCCTCGCTGTCCCCGGGAAGCCCCGGCATGAGCTGGGCCCCCACTCGGAACCCGTGGCGCCGAAGCCGGTCCACGGCCTCCTCCACCTGCTTCGGCGTGTATCCGCGCTGCGTCTTGCGCAGGACTTCCTCGTCCATGGACTGTACACCGAGCTCTACAAGGGCGACTCCGTGTGACCGCATGAGGGACAGGACCTCGGGGTTCAGGGCATCGGGACGCGTGGAGACCCGAATTGATTCAAACTTTCCGTTCTGCACGAACCGGTAAGCGGCCTCGAGCAGTTCCCGAAGGGTCTGCTCCGGCAGCCCGGTGAATGTCCCCCCATAAAACGCGATCTCCGGGGACGCTGCAGCGACAAATCCGGGAGATCGGACCGCCCGGGCCAGAATGCATTCCACCTCGGAGGCATCCAGCAGACGATTCTTTTCCCCCGTAATGTCCTCCTGCCGGCAGTAGACACATCGGTAGGGGCATCCCTGGTTCGGGATAAAGAGGGGGACGATCAGCGGTCGTTTCCGCGCTCTATCAGGCAACGATAGGCCTCCCTGGCCACCCTGCGCTCCGCCTCCTTTTTGCTCTTGCCCGCGGCTTCGGCCACGACCTGGTGATGGAGGCGAATGGCTATACGAAAGGTGCGATCATGAGGCGGGCCGCTCTCCTCCACGAGCGTGTATTCCGGGAGGATCTTGTAGTGGTGCTGCGTATATTCCTGGAGCATGCTCTTGTAGTCGTTTCCCGCCCCCTCCTCGCCCAGCTCCCCCACCAGAGGAGCGAAGAGATCCTGAATCAGGGCGGCGGTTCGGGCAAACCCGGCGTCCAGGTAAAGGGCACCGATCAAGGCCTCCAGGGCGTTGGCCAGGATGGAAGGTTTCCTTCGACCGTGGGTCCGCTCCTCTCCCCGCCCCAGGAGAAGACACGGTCCGATGTCGAGACGATCCGCGATTCGGAGAAGGCTGCGATCATTGACCACCCGGGCCCGAAGCTTGGAGAGGACCCCTTCGCGGGCCCCTTCGAACCGGTCCATGAGCATGTGACTGACAGCGAGATCCAGTACGGCGTCTCCAAGGAACTCCAACCTCTCGTTGTCCCGAAGGGTCGAATCGCCGGACTCGTTCACGTACGACGAGTGCCTAAACGCCTCCGCCAGGAGATCCGGATTCTTGAATGTGTACCCGAGACGCCGGCAAAGGGCGTCCAAGTCCCCAGGCATGGTTGGGCTTCCTGTTCTCAAAAAAAGGATGGGCTCAGAAAATCGTGAAGAAAACAAAGGGAAGCGTTTCAACTTCCCTGGTTTTTTATTGATTTTTACTGAACACATCCATATAATGCAACCTTTTTACTGAGACCGGGTGTCCAGGTATGGCTCAGAAATTCTAAGGGGCACTCGAATTCCAGTTCATCGAGCCGGGTCAACAGGGCCATGAAGAAACGAATCATTCTGAAAGAAAAGGATATTGCTGAACGCATTCAGCGAATCGCCGACGAAATTCTGAAAAGGAACCCTTCCATCGAGGAGGTGATCCTGGTCGGCATACGAACAGGTGGGGCTTACCTCGCCACGCGCCTTCAGGAGGCGATCGGGCGCATCAGCGGGACCCAGCCTCTGACCGGCGTCCTGGACATTACTCTTTACCGGGACGATTGGACCCGAATCGGTACCACACCGATCGTGGGAAAAACCGAACTGCCCTCCCCCGTTGATGAAAAAACGGTCATTCTGGTCGATGACGTTCTCTTTACCGGGCGTACCGTGCGGGCCGCCATGGACGCTTTGATCGACTACGGGCGCCCGCGAAAGATCGAGCTCGCCATCCTGGCTGACCGGGGCGATGGGGAACGGGAGCTGCCCATCATGGCTAACTACGTGGGCGGAACCTGGCCGACCTCTCCCGGAGAGACGATCAATGTCTACCTGCGAGAGGAGGGCTTTGAAGACCACGCCACCATTGAAGAAAAAGAGGCGGCCTGACACACTGTGGCGAAAAGGAAACGCGCCAGAAAACCCAAGGGACATCGGGAACCGCACCCCTTGTCCCCTGAGGACGCCGAGCGCCTCGAGCGTCTTCTCGACCAACCCGCCCTCATCCATCCAGAAACCATCCGCGAAACCCTCACCGGCCCGAACCTGGCACGCGCCTTTGTGGAAAAGCTTCCTGCGGACGATCCCGACCTGGTCCCGCTCGTGGTGGCAATTCGGGAAGCCTTTGAGGGAAAAGAGGTTCAGAAGGCGGTTCGACGCACCTCCTTCCGTTTCGAGCAGCAGGGGATTTCCGTGCCACCCCCTCGCGAGAGGCCCGAGCATGGGGCCCTGCGAAAAGCCCCTCAAGAGGAACAACCCTTTGCGGTTCTGAGCGCACCGGACGGTCTTGGCATGCGAGGCATGCTCTTCGGCATCCCACGCGCCCCGCGGGGAATCGAGCTGGGAATCGGCCTGGCCAGCGACACCTTCGGGATTCAGCAGTTTGCAGGCGGCACGTTCAGCAAGAAAAAAACCCTGGCGGCTCAGAACGATTTTCTTTCCGGATTTCCTGCCACCGTGGAAACCTCCCCGGGACATGCCGTGAGCATTCTGGAGCGGGCCCTTCGCGCGAGCGAAAGCGCTCCGGGTTCGTCATCCTACCTCGAGGTGCGGCCCTGGGTCCTCACCCAGGTCACCCTGCCCGAGGTCCCTCCCGTCTATAACGTTATTCCCGTTGACCAAGTCCCCGAGCAGCCGCTGACCGATTCCATGGCCACGCGCCTGCTGGAGCACGAGCTTCTTCGAAGCTGGATCCTGGATCCCGACGATTTCCGAACCGTGGCCGAAGCCATCCATCAGGTGATGGAGAGCCCCCTGGCGCTCTCTGAAAGCCAGCAAATGAACCGCATCGAAGAGATCAAGCAAAGGGCGATTCAGGATTACTTCAGCAAAGAAAGGCGACGCCTCTACCGTGAGCGGCTCGAGGAGGTCGCTTACATGCTCCACACTCTCCAGGAGGGGGACACCGCCCTCGTCGCCCTTCGGACGGCCCGCTCCCTGGAAGAAATGGAATCCCGTTTTCAGGCAAACCCATTTCTTATAAAGATCACGGAACGCACCCTTCTCCTCCTTCTCGGAAGCCCGGGGCCGGAAGGAGAGCTTTTCGATCCCGGGGAAGACCGAGGCAAAGGATCCGAACCGCCGTCCGGGCTCATCCTTCCTTGAGCCCGGCGCGCAGCCGTATTCACGCGTGAGGCACATGAAAGGAGATCGCCATGCCGTCCACCATCCAGGTCAAAACCCGCAACCGGAACGAGATGAAGGACGTCACATCCGCTGTTCAGGACGAGGTGGCACGCACCGGGGTCCAGAACGGCGTGTGCGCGGTGTACGTCCCCCACACCACCGCAGGCGTCACCATCAACGAAGGGGCCGATCCGGCGGTCTGCGAGGATATCCTGAGCAAGCTTCAGGAACTGGTCCCACCCCATGCCGGGTACCGGCACATGGAAGGGAATGCAGACAGCCACATCAAGGCCTCCCTCATGGGAAGCTCGGTTTCCGTGATCGTGGAAAACGGTCGTCTGGTCCTCGGCACGTGGCAGAAGATCTTCTTCTGCGAGTTCGACGGCCCCCGGACGCGCAGGGCCTATGTCACGCTTTCGAGCTGAGTCGGCACGAGAGCATGTAGGAAGCCGTTTCTCACACCACGAAGAGCACGAAGAAAACAAAATCAAAAAATGAACATCATTTCGATCACGCGAATTCCCCGAATACGTCTGATTGGACAAGACATTCTTCCATTTTAGTTTGCTTGATTTTTGTAATTTGCAGTTATTTAAGCTTCTCTTCGTGTTCTTCGTGGTGCGTGGTGGGCCTTGATTTTGGACACGCCTCACACCAGGGTAATCGCCCCGGGGTCCATACCGTTCTCCTCGAGCCACGCGCACGCAGCCTCGAACAGAAAGCGGTAAAACGCCGGGCTGCCGCCCAGACCCCGTCGGCCAAAGGCATAGTTGATCTCCAGGATGCGTGGCTCCGGGTCCGTTTCGGGGAGGGCAAAGACGAGGTCCACGGCCGCGAGGTTGAGGCCGAATTCCCGGAACAGGCGTTCCGCTGTTTGGCGGGCTTTCTCCTGAAGGCGCGGCCGCCAGTCAAAGTCGATCCACGCGCCCCGGCTGACGGTGGTCAGGAGCTCCCCCGGTCGTGACGGCCGCTTCCAATAGGTCCAGACCTTCCTGCCCACGTTGACCGCACGGAGTACGTTTCCGCCCGTAGCCACGATCTCCTGAGTGAGAAACTCCCTTGCCCCATCCCTGCCGCCGCGTTCAACGAAGGCCAGGGCCGCCTCCAGGTTCTTGGCATTTCGAACGATCCGAATCCCTTCGCCCTCATGATCGGTGTCTGTTTTCACCAGAAACGGGAGTGCGTGTGGAAATGCCGCGGTCTCCCGGAATTCGAGGCGAAGCGCTTCAGCGGACGGCCAGATGTGCGTATCGGGATGGGGAAGATCGTGTAATCGGAAAAAGCGGGTCTGCCCGACCTTTCCGGGGTAGGCAAAACGCCAGGCGTAGTTGGGAAAGAGCCGGGCTCCTGAGGCCTTGCAGGCGCGATACAGGGGTTCCGGGCAGGTCTGGGGCAGAAGAATAGCCTCGGCCCGACGTATGAGATCGATGTCACGGCGCTCCAGCCTCCGCGGTCCCAGGATGATCTGGTGATCTGCGACGAGACAGGGATGAAAGGACAGAATCATAGGTAATTCCCCTGCTATCGCGAGCAAGTGATGATTCGGAAACGGTTGCGGAAAAAAGCCGTTTCTGGATGGAAACGACCTACGGGCGACGACTCGCGAAAACCCCATGCCGGCACCCGGTTCCGTTTGACTTCGCCTCCTGTCCGCATTATAATGAAAGGTCGAGCAAATAGAGGAGTAAAAAGCCTGACAACAAGAGATCTGCCTCTGTATTTTCTAAAGCATACCGTGTTGCCAGCAGCGGTCAAGCGTGGGTTTGCGAGACCTTCAACCTTTGCACCAGCAAGTGAACCCCTTTTCGTAAAACACGCGCATCCCTCGAAGGTGCGTTGATTTGGAGCTGAATGATGCCGATTTATGAATTTCGATGCACAAAATGTGGCCATATTTTTGAAAAAATCTTTACCTCCTCAGAAGAGCAAGTGGACCTGGTATGCCCCGAATGCAGCGCCACCTCCATCGATCGTGTGGTAAGCGTGACGAACTACGCGATGGGAACGGGTCCCCAGGGAAAGCAGGCCAAGCTGGACACGAAAACGTGCGGGCCAGGAAACACCTGCAGCACGCTGGAGCTTCCCGGACACAGCCGGTAGACCCTCTCCACTCCCCCGGACGAATGGATGGGATCCTCCAGGGAAACCCGAGAGGCAGGGAGAGGTGTGAAGAAATGATTGTGCATCCCTTGGAACGCAGCCACACCGGGTTGCGTTTTTCATTTCCGGCGATAGAGAGCTCATGGCCGATAAGACCATCAAAACCATTGAGGCAAGAGAGCTCGGTGAGGATGATCGCGCGCACATCGTCACGGTCTTCGAAGAAAAGATCGTGCCCAAGCTTAAGCTGTATCAAGCCCGCATCGGCAGCCTTGGGTGCGGCTTTGCAGGCGACGCCTATGCGCGTTGGGTGGTCCACTTCCGGCCTTCGGGAGATGATTACGAGATCACCGAGTTGGAGTACGACGAGGACGGAAACGGCTTGGACCTGGACTTTTGACCCCCAGGACCCGCTGCCTCTGCCCATTGGGCCGATTCGCGGGAGCGGGTCTTCCAGGGCCTTGTCGAGAGAGACGGGGTGACGGCACCATGCTGGATCGAAAATTCATGGGGCGAGAGGTCTTCAAACGACCGACATGCCCCTTCTGTGGGCTCCTCGTGGAGCCTCCCCGGGAGCTGACCACGAGGAGACAGGGGGAGGTGCCCGTGGGCTCGTGCTCCTGCGGGGCCGTGTACGCCTGTGACGAGAGTGGCAGGA
>JASFQI010000003.1:0-40945 GCA_050115555.1 Desulfobacteraceae bacterium | reverse complement strand
CAGCTGGGCCTCCAGAGCGAGCGTCCAGCCAATGTGGCCTGTCGCTGCACGGTGTTCACGAAATCGGACATGATTCACCTGCAGAACAAGGGAGAAACGCTGGAAGACATCATCTACGGTCTCCACGTGGGCAACGCCCGGAACTACATGAGTACTATCGTTTCCAGTCGTACCCTGAAGGAGCCCATTCTTTTCGTGGGCGGCCTGTCCATGAACGAGCTTCAGGTTCGAGCCTTTCGAAGCTATTTTCCAAACCTCATCGTACCGCCCTACAACACGTCCCTCGGGGCTTTGGGGGTTGCACTGCAGGCCTTGAATCAGGGCGTTCAAAATCGTTTCCCGGCGAACGCCTATCGATCCATTGCCGGAGAGGCGGCCGAGCTGCCTCTGGCAGCGCCGCTTCGGCTGAAAGAGACCGTTTTTCCCGAGGACAATGACGTGGATCGCCGTCCTCTCGAACCGGGGACACCGGTATACCTTGGAATCGACATCGGATCCACCACAACGAAGTACGCCGTGATCGATGAGGAGCGGAACATTATTCATAAGAGCTACGTTCACACGAGGGGCAAGCCCATCGAGGTGACCCAGGAGCTCCTTCAAACCGTTCGAGACGAGGTGTCGGATCGCGTGCGCATTTGCGGGGTGGCCACGACCGGATCCGGTCGAAATGTTGTGGGCACTTTTCTCAACGCGGATCTCATCATCGATGAGATTACGGCACACGCACGCGGCGCTGTGGAGATGGACCCGGATGTGGACACGATTTTCGAGATCGGGGGGCAGGATTCCAAGTACATCTCCCTCGCCAACGGATATCCCCTGGACTTTGACATGAACAAGGTCTGTGCCGCCGGAACCGGGAGCTTCCTCCACGAGCTCGCAAACAAGTACGGCATCAACATCGTAGGCGAGTTTCAGGACATTGCGCTTTCTTCAAAAAGCCCGGTGAAACTGGCCGAGCGCTGCACTGTGTTCATGGAATCGGACCTGGTTTCCTACCATCAGAAAGGCATCGAGACCACGGATCTCATCGCAGGACTCTGCTATGCTGTGGTCCACAACTACCTGAACCGCGTTGTGGGAAAACGGCAGATCGGTCGTCGGGTCATGTTTCTGGGGGGACCTTCCCTGAACAAGGGCGTTGTAAGCGCGTTCGAAAACGTCCTGGGACGTGGCGTGACTGTTCCCCGGCACAGGGAGGTGCTGGGGGCGTTCGGTGCCGCCATCAGCGTCCAGGAAAAAATGCATGCCGAGAAAGCCGCTGAGAGTCGCTTTCGCGGTCTCGAGAGTTCGATCTCCGACCGGATGGAGCATCGGGAAATCGTTTGTCACGCAGACCCAAACTGCCACAACCAGTGCAAGCTCAAGGTCTATGACTTCGACGGACGAAAGGCCATTTGGGGCGGGGAGTGCGGGCGATATGAAGTGGGCCGTACGGCTGGAGAAAGGACGGAAAACGCCTTCCGCCTTCGGGATGAAATCTGGGAACACCACATGGAGGGTCTCTATAGACCGCTCGACACGGATACGGTCCTTCGAAACGTGGACGGACGACCCACGGTGGGGATGCAGCGAGGCTTGTACCTGTTCCAGACCGGCATTCTTTGGGCCCGGTTTTTCGATCGTCTCGGATACCGCCTGGTGCTGACCCCGCCCACGACCGGACCGATTTCGAGTAAGGGCATTGAAAGTGTCATGGCCGAGACCTGTTATCCTATCAAGGTTTCCCACGGGCATGTCGAGTCACTTATCGGGCGAACCGAATACCTTTTCCTGCCCACGATCGTGGATATGCCTACTCCGAACCCGGGGGAGCGGGGGTTCTTCTGCCCTTTGGTGCAGAGCAACCGCTACATGCTTCAGATGGCACTCGACCTGGATACCCAAAAAACCTGGCATGCGATCGTCCACTTGAAAAACGATCCCGGGATGCTGGCCCTGGAACTCCACAGCCAACTCGGAAAGGCGTTGAAACGCAGCCGTTCCGAGATTCGGACCGCGCTGGAGGCCGGACTCGAAGGGACCGAGGCGTTCATGCAGGAGATGCATCGGGCGGGGCGGGAACGACTAGAACGTCACAACCCGACCGAGCCGCTCGTCGTGGTCTCGGGAAGACCGTACAACCTCTATGATGAACGCCTCAACCTCAGGCTCGGGCAGAACCTGAGCAAGATCGGGGTGTCCGCGCTGCCTATGGATTTTCTGGATCTGGAGGCCGTCGATCTTTCAGACTTTCCGTCCATGTACTGGGGTCTAGGGGCGGCCATCCTCAGGACGGCCAAGTTCATTCGACAGCACCCCGACATGTTCGGGCTTCACATCACAAACTTCAGCTGCGGGGCGGACTCTTTCGTGGAGCACTTTTACAAGCATATCATGGGAAACAAGCCTTACCTCATTCTGGAGCTCGACGAGCACAGTGCCGTGGCAGGCATGATGACCCGCCTCGAGGCCTACAAGAACGTGATCGAGAATGCCATGGATGCGCTGAATCGGTGCCTTTCACCCAACTTGAAGGTGTCCAACTGAGGGAGACATGGAGACGCAGAGCGAGCATACCTTTGAAAGCCTCTCCCAAACCGTGGGGACTTTCGACGCCAGAGATAAGACATTTCTGATTCCGCAGATGAACCGCATCGGGTGCCATCTCCTTGCAGGGACTTTTCGAGGGTTCGGGATTCGGGCCAAGGTCATGGATACGTACCGTGGCCTGGACCTGGGAAGGGAGTTCACGTCGGGCAAGGAGTGCTTTCCGTGTCAGGTGACCACGGGAGACATTCTTCTTTTCCTGCAGGAGGAGCAGGAGAGACTCGGTGATCAGTTCAATCCGGAAGACTATATCTACTTTATGCCCGAGGCTGGAGGTCCTTGCCGATTCGGGATGTACAACAAGTTTCAGCGCATCGTTCTCGACTCCTTTTCGGGCCTGCGCAAGCTCAAGATCGGATCGTTGACCTCGGACAACGCTTACTCTCCGGCCGGTATGCTCGATCCGGAACGAACCACGGATTTTCGAAAGGCGGCCTATGTTTCCGTTGTGGCGGCCGATATTTTGGATCGACTTCTCTGGCGCATTCGACCTTACGAGCGGGAGAAGGGAAGCGCAGATGATTTTATTGAACGGGCCACCACGAGCCTGTCCCAGGCGTTTGAGCGCCATGCCGCCGCCAAGGGATTTGACGCGATTCTGGACCAGCTGGAGTCCCTGGTGCAGGAAGGAAAGTCCCTCATGGATCCGGCGATTCCCCGGAAACCCCTGATCGGTATCGTGGGAGAGATATATCTGAGGACCCACAACCGGGCCAACCAGGATGTGATTCGCATGCTCGAGAAGTACGGGGCCGAGGTGGTCAATGCGTCTATCGCGGAGTGGGTGAATTACACTGCGTACGATCGATTGCGCGAGGCTCGCATCGGGCTGTCCAGGAATCTGAGGCTGTTGAGGTACAAGAAAATTCGCGAGTACGCTTCAAAGATTTTTTCCTACGGTGGGGAGCTCCTATACCAGCAAATGAGCCAGAAGCGTCTTTACAAGCGGCTGGAACCCCTTCTCGATCTTCCCGAAGACCACCGAATCGGAAGGCTGGAAGACGTTTTACTTCAAGGGGACGTGTTTTCGTTCGAGGTGGGTACGGAAGCGTGCCTGAGTATCGCGGGCATCCTCGAGTACATGCGCGAGGGATACAACGGGGTGGTCAACGTGTACCCCTTTACCTGCATGCCGAGCACGATCACCTCCGCTGTGATCAAGCCCATTGTGAGCCGTCACAGGCTTCCCTACCTGGATACACCGTGCGACGGAACCTATCAGCCCGGCCGTGAGGCCGCCGTCCGGACCTTTATGTACCAGGCGCACCAGCACAAGAAGAGGAACAACCCGGGCAAGGGCGGGGAAAGCGAATGAACCGATCCGGCGAGCTCGCTCCGAATTCGAAAGGAAGCCTCCAACGAGGCGTCGGGCTTTTGGGATAGAGCGGCCTGTGCAGTGTGTTTTCACAGCCGCAGACAAGGTATCGTATGACGACAAAGATGTTGATCAATGCAGTGGACCCGGAAGAGTTCCGGGTTGCGTTTACAAAGGATGGGATGCTGGACGGATTCCATATTGAGACAACGATGGCGGAACAGCGCGTGGGCAACGTTTACAAGGGTGTTGTCGAACGTGCGGAACCCAGCCTGCAGGCGTGTTTCGTGAACTTCGGTGTCGAAAAAAACGGATTTCTTCCCATCGGGGATATCCACCCGGAGTACTTCCTCGCCCTGCCTGACGAGGCGAATGGAAAAGGGAGCCCCTCTATCGAGAAGGCCCTAAAAAAAGGACAGGAGCTTCTGGTTCAGGTGACCAAGGAAATGCCCGGGACGAAGGGCGCACATCTCACGACCTACATCTCCTTTGCCGGCCGGTACCTCGTGTTGACTCCCGGCCGAATCATCAACGGGGTCTCGAGGAAGATCGAAGACGAGGAGGAACGTCAGCGCCTGAAGTCGATCATGAGTCAAATGACCCTGCCCGAGGAGATCGGCTACATCGTTCGGACCGTGGCGGCCGGGCAAAACAAGCGGGAGCTCTCCAAGGACCTCAATCGCTTGCTCCGCATGTGGCGGGAAATCAAGAAGAGGGTGATCGAAGCCCCCTCACTGTCTTTGATTCACAAGGAACAGGATCTCTGCCTGCGGACTCTTAGGGACTATTTCACGAGCGATGTGTCCGAGATCCTGGTGGATGATCGGGAGACATACACCAAGATCAAAAACTATATGAAGATCATCTCCCCCATGCATCAGAAGCGGGTCACCCTTCACAAGCACAAGGTTCCCATTTTCGACAGGTACGAGATCGAGGATCAGATCGAGAGCATCTATCGAAATCGCGTGAACCTCAAGTCCGGCGGTAGCATCGTCATCGACCCCACCGAAGCCCTCATTTCCATTGACGTAAACTCCGGAAAAGGCAAGGTGGGCAAGGATGTGGAAAGCATGGCTTTCCAGACCAACATGGAGGCGGCCAGGGAGACCGCCCGGCAGCTCAGGTTGCGAGATATCGGCGGACTGGTGGTCATCGACTTCATTGACATGAAGGACAGGAAACACAACCGGGAGGTGGAAAAGACCCTGCGGGAGGAGATGAAGAAGGACCGTGCAAAAACCGATACCGTCCCTCTTTCCAAGTTCGGACTCATGGAACTCTCCCGACAGCGTTTGCGTCCATCCCTGGAGTCGAAAACGTATCAGACCTGTCCCTTTTGTCAGGGGAGGGGCATGGTCATGTCCGTCGAGTCGGCGGCAGTCTCGGTCATGCGACGGATCTGGGTCGGGCTTTCCAAGGGCGACATCAGCCAGGTGAACGGCCGTCTGGCCGTGGAGGTGGCTTCCTACCTTCAGAACCGAAAGCGAAAAGAGCTGCTCGATCTCGAAACGCGCTACAATGTGAAGATCCTGCTGCACCCGGAAACCGGGCTGTCGCCCGAAGAGCACAGGCTGGAGTTTGTGAAGTGATGTGGTGCACTGGTTTGCCGGGTGATTGATGGCGCTTGGCTAAGGACGGACCTCCGATTCGGAACGCGCGGAAACCGGTCAGCGTCGGCATGCCGTGCCGGGGATCCTTTGAAATGCAAGGGGGGAGGGAGCTATGAAACTCCAAACCATTTTGGTCCCCGTGGACGGTTCCGAACCATCACGGCGGGCCGCAGCCTATGCAGCGGATCTTGCCAAGGCCATGAGTGCCGACATCCTCCTGGTACACTGCCACCGAAGGTTCCCTTCAGTACTGGGGGAACCATACTATCAGAAGGCCGTTACTGAGATCATCGAGGACGCCAACGAGCTTCTCGAGCCTTACCGGCAGATCCTGAGGGACACCGGCGTTTCCTTTTCCGAAAGGATCCTGGAACGCCCGGCGGGTGCGGCGATCGTGGAAATCGCCCGAATCGAGGGATGCGACCTGGTGGTGATGGGCTCTCGTGGTAGAACCGATTTGGAAGGCCTCCTTCTTGGGAGCGTGACACACCGAGTCCTGGAGTCCTCACCCTGTCCGGTCCTGGTGATTCGATGATGTCCCGCCTTGTGGAGACACGGCGGGAATAATTCTTCCCTCCTGGAGCCTGCCGTTGGTCCGGTAGAGTTCGAAAATGCTTCGCTCGCGCGTTCCTCAAGCTTGCTGCGGGGGGATTCAAAAGCGCGGGCGGATCTTCATACCTCATCGCAGGCCCTTCACAGAGGATCCAGGCGAAACACCCGCCTTCGCTTGTGGATTTCCGTATCAAAGTACTTGTGGAGGGACTGGACCATGAGGTTGCTTTCCAGCATGGGGGCGGATTCACTGGATTGATATCCCAACGCCAGTGCGCGCTCGGCCAGGTCGATGAGAAGAAGGATCGGGAGCCCTGACTTCTGATACGAGTCCTTGACGCCGATGAGAAGGAAATCCAGCACAGGGGAGGTTTTCATCCCGCACATGATGTGAACCCATCCCCACGGAAAGAGACGTCCTCCCGACTTCTGAAACGCCCGGCTCAGGCTTGGCATGGTAATGAGCACTCCGATCACGCGATCTTCTCTGTCCACGGCAACGTTCACCAGTTTCAGGTCGATGATGGACAGGAACTTACGGGTTACGTATTCCACTTGACTGTCCGACAGGGGAACCACGCCATAGATGGACTCGTATGTCTGCCCCAGGAGGCTGAAGATTCCCTTGCTCAGCCGTCGTGTCTGCTCGCGGCTTTCCAGTCGAAGAAGGCGCACACGGGTTGAATTTTCCAGCCGTTGCCGAATCTTCAGATATCGGGAGTCCAGGCCGCTTTTAGGCGGTCTGGAGCGCATCTCCACGTAGTCGATCTCCTTTGCGAATCCATAGCGCTCTGCGTATTCCGCGTAATAGGGCGGGTTGTAGGGGGCGTGGATGGTTCCCAGGTGCTCGAATCCCTCGATGAGCATGCCCTGAGGATCCAGATTCGAGAAGCCATGCGGCCCGGTAAGGCTCTTCATTCCCATGGATCGGGCCCAATTCGACACGGCGTTGAAGAGTCCTTCGGCGGCGTCGTAATCCTCCAGGGTGTCGAACCAGCCGAAGCGCATGTTTTGCGTCCCGTACTTCCGATTGGCCGCGTGGCTGAGGATGGCGGCGATTCGCCCCACCGGACGCCGGTCGCGAAAGGCGAGAAAAAGACGAGTTTCAGCGTTCTCGTGAAACGGGTTTCGAGCAGGGTTGAAGGTGATGAACTCATCGCGAAGAAGTGAGGGAACCCATTGCGGATAAGCGTGGAGAATCTGGTGGGGAAGCTTCACAAAAGCCTTCAGGTCTCTTGGAGTGCATACCTCTCGAATGGTCAGGGTCATGGGTTATGCGTCTCCCTTCGCCTTCTGCAGGACCAAGTGACACGTTTCACAGCTCCGACTTTCACGGTTTCTGGCCGAAAAAAAAGGAAGGCCCGCCATGATGCTCGTGCCTTCCTTTTCATAGTATCTATGGTGCCGAGACCCAGAATTGAACTGGGGACACGGGGATTTTCAGTCCCCTGCTCTACCGACTGAGCTATCTCGGCAGCAATCGCGGCCACTATAGCTTGCCGGTCCGGGGAGGTCAAGATGAAAATCCCGCTCAGGACGTCTTCTCGGGCTCCTCTTCCAAATCCAGATCCAGGTCCAGATCATCCAGGTCCAACGGGAGTTCTTCGTCGCCGCCCGACTCAAGCTCGGTGATCTCGTCGTCAAGAGACAAGTCGTCCAGGTTGATCGTCAGTTCCTCTCCTTCGGATACCGGTACCATTTCGGGAGCCGCTTCATCCTCTGGCTCAGGTTCGTCGAGGGAGATCCCATCCAGGTCAAGGGTTTCATCATCGCTTTCCTCGAGCTCAGCGTCCTCTGGAGAAGGCTCCGGAGTCGGGGAACCGACTTCCAATTCGCCGGTTTCATTGATCTTGAGGTCATCCAGGTTCAGGACCACCTCTTCTTCCTTCGCTTCTGGAGGGGATACCTCCTCCTCGTCCAATGCGACGGAATCCAGATCGATCTCCGGCTCCGGCTCTTCCTCTGTGGGGGATGAGTCCTCGGCGTCGATGGTTTCCTCGAATTCATCCTCGTCCAGGCTCAGGGCCTCGAGGTCGATCGAGAGGTCGTCTTCTGCGGTGGGGGGTACCTCGGTCGCAACCGCCTCGGGAGCGGGTTCCTCGGATGCGAGATCCTCCAAGTCGAAGGAGATTTCTTCGCTTTCTCCGGTTTCCTCCTCCTCGAACGAGGAGATCACCGATTCCTCCTCTTCGGCAACCGGCTCTGCCGTCTCTTCCGGTCCTTCCAGTTCAAGATCCAGTTCGGAGAAATCATCAGAGATGCTTTCCTCCTTTACGGCCTCCTCGGATCCCAGCTCGGCAAAGTCTTCAGCAACGACCGGCTCCTCTTCCACGCCTTCAGGCGACCACTCGTCCTCAAAGCTGATCTCGAGGTCTTCTTCATCGGAATCCACTTCTACTTCTTCGAGGACGGCGACCTCTTCTTCTTCCTGGAAGCTCAACGCCTCTGCCGCGACGCCCATCGCCGGACCGCTTGCAGATGCAATATTGACATCCAGAGGCGACTCCTCGGCCTCGCCGGTCAAGGCCGCGAGCAGAAACGGGACGGAAGGTTTATACGTCGGCAGGTTCAGCTTATCCCGCTCTTCGGTAATGTCTTTGTTGCATTTGGGGCAGGTCGAATTGTAGTCAAAACTGACATAGCCACACTTGGGACATTTCATTTTTGACTCCTAAATTGAAAAGATCCGAATTCGAGGATCATGGAAAGAGTACTCATGTATTACGACAATTGGTAACAATTTTTTATAATTGATAACACATTATTTCCTATACGTCAAGAGTTTGTATTCGATCAATGGTTATTTTTTGACCGGTTCGCGCAGGAGGAGATGGATGTGGAAGGGGCCCTTCCTCGTTTCTGTTCCTGCAGGACGTGGATGGAATGGGAGGACTTCGTGATGGAAAAGGACAATCGTCTTCAATCGTCCCACCGTTATTCGGATACTTGCCTTTATTCCCGGACACCTTGTTGGATGTGCCAGAAAAAAAAGAACGCTGTCCGTTATTGGTTTTGCAAAGGGTGACTCTCTTGGTAGAGGTTCTCGGGATTCGATTCGGACCTCAGAGACAACGCGGAATCGCCTCGCGGGCGAGTTGGTCACAGCGCTCGTTTTCCGGGTGCCCGTGGTGACCGCGAACCCACTGCCATTCAATGTCGTGCGGCTTGCTGAGACGGAGAAGGGTTTGCCAGAGATCCTGGTTGAGAACCGGTTTTTTTTGGGCATTCACCCAGTTTCTGCGTATCCAACCGGAAATCCATTCCGTCATTCCCTTCACGACGTAATTGGAATCCGTCGTGATCCGGACACGGCACGGCGACTCGAGAAGACGGAGTGCCTCGATGACGGCGAGGAGTTCCATGCGGTTGTTCGTGGTCTGAACCGCACACCCTGAAAGCTCCCGGGTATGCTTTCCCCTCTTCAGGATAGCCCCGTATCCGCCCGGACCGGGGTTTCCGCTACAGGCCCCGTCAGTGAAAATTTCCACCCAATTCCTTGAATCTCGTTCCATTCCGGTTTCCATCGTGTTTCCATTGCTGTCGCGGTCCATCCTCGCCCGACCGCTTAACGGCTCGTTTTTCATCCTCTTACAGGATCCGTCCCCGGCAAGCCAACAGGCCTTGCCTGATCCCATAGGATTTGGTTATCCCTGCAACGGCGGGTTGCTCTCATGGAGCGGGGGCCTGCTTTATTCGTCCTCGTATATGGATGGTCAGTATAGGCTTTTTCGGGTAATTTGTTTTTATTTTCATAGCACCTAAATAGGTGCCTGATACATCTGGAATGGTATGAAAGGTTATACGGAACTCTTTCTCGGAAATCACTTCCTCTACTCGATACCTCAGCTTGTCCGCCAGATTAAATGAAAGGACTTCAATGCGGAGCGGCTTTTCCTCTTTGGCATGAATTGTTACGGCTTTTTGGACGTTTGAGTTGGAAAGGCCCACAAAGTAGAGAGAAGGCGTAGAAAGCACGATGGGAGTGTGAACCCGCCCCGTCACCGTTATCTTGCGGATACGTTTCACCGGATCATTTGAATAAACCCTGGCGCTTTTTCGAAGGATCCCGGGGTGCCCGCGGGTATTGACTTTCAGTGTGATGATCCCTTCCCCGCCGGGGGGGATGATCCGGTCGAATTCCGGAACCGCACAGCCTCAACCGGGTGCCACTCTTGTGATTTCCAGGGGTTGGTTGCCCAGGTTCCTCACGACGAAATCGTGTGAGACGACCTGGCCCTCATCCGCTTTATGGAAATCAAACTCCGGCTCTTCAATCAGGATTTTCGGCCCTTGAACGGTCTGGCCCAGGCACGGGTAGGGCACGGCCGCCATGCACATGCAAAACAGCAATACGATAAGCTTATGCTCCATATCCGGCCCTTCTCCGGCAGTTCGGTGAGGTCCCTGCGACCCTGTCCTATGCCTCGAGTTCCTGTTTCAGGCGGTACGTCAGGATGTCCAAGCGGATGGTCAGATCAATGTCTTCCACCATACAGTCCTCAGGCGCCTGAATTTGTGTGCGGGAGAAGTTCAGAATCGCATGAATATCCCCCCTTGCCAAGTCTTCGGCCACAGTCTGGGCCTCGGCGGCAGGGGTTGCAATCACGCCGATTTGGATTCCCCTCTTTCGAGAAACCTCGGGAATATCCCTGCTGTCCTGAATCACGAGATCCGGCCCGATGTGATGACCGATTTTCTCTGGATCGGAGTCAAACGCAGCCACGAACTGGAAGCCGCGGGCGGGGAAATTCTGATGATGAAAGAGTGCAGTGCCCAGATGCCCGAGCCCTACGATTCCCAGGTTCCATGTCCTGTTGACGGCGAGGATCTTTTTGATCTCGTGCATGAGCTCGCGCACGTCATAACCCACGCCTCGGACTCCGAATTCACCGAAGTATCCCAGGTCCTTGCGGACCTGAGCGGGGTTCACCTGGCACAGCCAGGCCATTTTTTCCGAGCTGACCATGCGGTACCCGTCGAACTCCAGGAGTTCGAGTTGACGATAGTAAAGCGACAGCCTCTTGATTGTCGCCTTGGGAATTTTCAGTGTTTTGTCCATGACCAGACCTCGAGTACAGTCAGGGGCTTCAGAGAGAAAACGTCCTCGTTCCCGCATCCGTCATTCCGCCCTGGCGGGAACGTGTATGCAATATACCAGGATTGAATGAAACGGCTTTCCCGCCTCCCGAGCCGGGCTGGTGGAAACGACGAACCCGGGGATGCCCAGTCGGGACGGAGAAAAAGACTCACCAGTTCCGAGAACATAGCACAGGAGAGAAGAGGATAACAATAGAATTGTAATGACAACTTATGCTGATTTGGTATAAATAAAATTCATTCATTTTTTCGATCATTCCAAGCGATTCCCTGTTGAAGTGCAGGGAACGCGGATCGTGCAATACGGAAGAATTCATGAAGGAAGCGGACGAAAACGAAAGACCGAAACGGCACAAGGAAACTCCCGGGATTCGTGAGGGGTCAGGCGCCCAACCCGAGCAGGTCCCGGAAAAGCCCGAATCCGGCCCGGAGCGGCTTGCGGACGAGCGGTACCGTGCATTTATCGAAGGCATCAATGACGGCGTCTACGAAGTGGATATTCACGGGAACTTCATCTACTTCAACAGCGCATTATGTCGTGCATTCGGGTATGCAAGAGAGGAGATCCAATGGCGGAATTTCAGCCATTTCATGGATGAGGAGCATGCCCAGCAGGCCGTCGAGGTTTTCAACCGTATTTTTCGTTCCGGCCAACCCGTATCCGATCTCGTCTGGAAGATCATTGACCGGGACGGGAACACCCGAATCATCGAACTCTCCGCCAGCCTGATCACAAACAGGAGCGGAGAAAAAGTCGGATTTCGCGGTATTGCGCGGGATGTAACGGAGCGGGTCCGTTCCAGGCAGGCCCTCCAGGAGTCCGAGTACAAGCTCCAGTGCCAGTACGAGGAGAGCAGAATATCGGCCCAGCGATATCGGAGGCTGCTGGATTTCGTCCCCTATCCGATGGTCGTCTTCACCGCAGAGGGCAAAGTCAGTTATCTCAATCCGGCGTTTACAGAGGTTTTCGGGTGGACCCTGGGGGAACTGCAGGGCAAACGAATTCCCTATGTGCCTCCGGGCCTTCAGGAGGAGACGCGGCAAAACATTCGCCGTCTCCTGAAAGAGAAGATCATCTCGCGTCACGAGAGCAAGCGGCTGACCAAGGACGGCAGGGTGCTTGATACGATCATGCGGGTTGCGATGGTTACGGAGGACGACGGAGAGCCCCAAGGGGAGCTCGTCTTTCTTCGCGATGTCACCCGGGAAAAACGCATGGCTCGAAACACCGAGGCCCTTCTGCGCATCAGCATGGCCCTGCCGGCCTATCCCGACCTGGAGGAACTCCTCGACTTCATCAGCGCAGAGGTCAAGCATCTCCTCGACGTTCAGGGGGCCCTGGTCATTCTTCTGGACGAAGAGAGGCAAGAGTTGTTTTTTTTGGGAGTTGCCCACGAGGATTCCTCGGCTGAAAGGCGTGCTAAAAAGATCCGGTACCCAGCAGATAAGGGTGTATCCGGACACGTCATCAGAACGGGCGAGCCGATCATTGTTCCCGACACTTCCCAGGACCCCCATTTCTACTCCGTCATAGACGATCAGATGGGGTACCCCACCCGCAACATGCTCGATGTTCCCTTGAGAAGCGGCGATCGAATCATCGGGGTCCTTTGTGCGGTCAACAAGGAGAATGATTTCGATCAGACGGATGTGGAGCTCCTGAACATGATTGCAGGCACGGTTGCGCTGTCCATTGAGAATGCCCGTTTCTCCGAGGAGATCAAAAAGGCCTACCGGGAGGTCACCGGGTTGAACCGGGCCAAGGATCGCGTGATCAACCACTTGTCTCATGAGCTGAAGACTCCCATATCGGTTCTTTCCGCATCTTTGAGTATTTTGACCAAACGTCTTACGGACATTCCCAGGGAACAGTGGCAGCCCACCATCGAACGCGCCCAAAGGAACCTTCAGCGGCTCCTGGAAATCCAGTACCAGGTAGAGGACATCATGAAGGGAACGGAATACAGGGCATACACCCTGGTTTCCTCCCTACTGGACCAGTGCAAGGATGAGCTGGAAGCGCTCGTGGCGGAGGAGGTGGGAGAGGGCCCGATGGTTGAGCGCATTCGCGAACGCATTGAAGAGACCTATCACCCCAAGGAGACACGACCGGAGGAGATTCGGCTGGACCGGTTTGTTAAAGAGCGGCTCAACCGTCTTTCGCCCCGTTTTGATCACAGAGCCGTGGGTGTGAACCCCAGGCTGGAAAAGGTGCCGCCCCTGTACCTTCCAAAGGAAGTGCTGGAAAAAGTGGTGGACGGGCTGGTGAAAAACGCGGTGGAGAACACCCCGGATCAGGGAAGGATCGAGATCGCTGTGCGCGGGAAGGGTGAAGGCAGTGAACTCGTAGTCAGAGACTTCGGTGTCGGAATTACCGAGGAGAATCAGCGTCGCATCTTCGAGGGGTTCTTCGCCACGCAGGATACCATGAACTACTCGTCCAAACGGCCTTTTGACTTCAATGCCGGAGGCAAAGGCGCCGATCTGCTGCGGATGAAGATCTTCTCGGAGCAGTATGATTTTCAGATCGAGATGCAGTCCACCCGCTGCCGATTCATTCCACTGGACGAGGATATTTGTCCCGGAGAGATTCGCCGTTGCCCTTGGTGTGAGCGGGAGGAAGACTGCTACGCATCCGGCGGGACAACATTTACCCTCTATTTTCCGCCGGCATCTCAGACCGTCGGCCGTACGGGCGATTTCCAGGGCGAAACCGAGCCGTCCCGTGAGCAATGATGGGAAAGGGCCAAAAGGCCCGGGCGATGCCCTTTGAAAATGCTTCGCTCGCGCATTCATCATCCCACCTCTGGGGGGACTGAGGGGAGATTCAAATGATTCTCTCTTGTATTCCCTGTTCCGCTTCAGAAGGGCTACGGGGTTGACGCAGGCGAGGAATTCTCGAGAACCTTGCTATTTGGGCTTTTGGGTTGATCCGGAACCCGGCGTTTGCTAGAAAGAGCGGGACTGCATGCATGAGGGCCCCTTGAATCAGTGAGCGGAATACGGAAGCCTTGGGATGAAGGGGAAGACGGAATGGCGGACAGCGCGATCGGAGCGATTTTTAGAAGGGTGGAGCAGGAGCCTTATGCTCGCAAGCTCGGGATGCGTCTGCTGGAGCTGGAGCCCGGCCGCGCAGTCGTGGAAATGATCCCCCGGGAAGACATGGGGAACATCTTCGGCATGGCGCATGGTGGGGCCATTTTTTCTCTCATTGACGAGGCCTTTCAAGTATCCTGCAACGCACATGGAACCGTGGCCGTCGCATTGAGCATGACGCTGACGTTCCATGCGTCTCCGGAATGGGGAAGGCCCATTCGGGCGGAATCCAGGGAGATCCACCGAGGCCGGAAAACGGGGACATACGAAATCAAGGTGACAGACGACCGCGGTACCCTTTTTGCATCGTGTCAGGCCTTGGCGTACCGGAAGGGGAGTGTGCTTCCCTTCTTGAGCGAGGACGAGCAGGAGACCCTGCGGTCTTGAGAAACGCATCCCCGGTTCGAGAAGAAATGGCCCGTGAGGAAAGAAGCACAATGACCCACGATACAAGCATTTTCAAGGGCGACGTATTGTTATTCACGGGGAGAAAGGAATGGCAGTGTCGATCCTGACGCGCGGTGCGGACATGCTTGGACATCTGGAATGGCTGATCGCTGATCTCAAGAAAAAGGGCGCGCCGACCAAGGCCGATGAGGTGGATGGGCTTTCGGATCGATTGGATCACATTTTCGCTCGTCTGGAGGGGCGTGACGCCTACGGCGGAAACGAGGGAGGAGCTGTGGGAAAGGGACGCAGTGGAGCCCCGTCGGAAGGGGTTTCCGGCCCCAGTACCGGGCTTCTGGAATTCGTGGATCAGATCGACGAGCAGATCCGTCATATGACTCGTGAGGATGCCGTCTGCACCCGGGAGGACATCGAGCGCCTGTCCCAATTGCTGAACGCGCTGGAGGCCGAAGTCGGCGAAAAGGACACAGTGTCTCATCCAAAGTCGAAGGAATAGACCGGTCCATCGCATCCTGCTTGGCTGCAAGTGAGAATGTGGACGGGCCGCCCTGATCCCTCGGGTCCGGCGGCCGGGTGAGGAAAATGAGCATTGATCCTTCACGCCTTCAGTCCATGGAAATGGGGACAAGTGCGGTGACGGAAAAAGACGTGCACTGGCAGATGGTGATTTCTCGGGACACCATTCGGGAACGTATCCGGGAGGTGGCAAGGGAGATTTCCGAGGACTTCGCGGGCAAGGAGCCGGTATTCATAGGGGTCCTGAATGGCGCGGTTTTCTTTCTAGGGGACTTGGTGCGTGAGATGACCATACCCTGCAGGATCGACTTCATCAAAGCAGCCAGCTACGGAAGCGAAAAGATCTCGAGCGGACATGTCCGCCTCACCAAGGATATGGAGCTGGATGTCCGCGGAAAGCCATTGATCCTGGTGGAGGACATCGTGGATACAGGCCTGACCCTGAAATACATCCTCCCGATGATTGAGCAGAAGAGTCCCGCTCTGGTCCGTGTTTGCGCCCTGATCGACAAACGGGAGCGGAGGCAGGAGGAAATCCACATCGACTACACCGGGTTTCGAGTGGAAAGTGGATTCCTCGTGGGGTATGGGTTGGACTGGGGCGAACGCTACCGGCACCTGCCGGACATCTATGCGCTGGATTGAAGGGCACTATCCATAGGAGGGGGCCATGATCGTTCAGTGTGAGAAGTGTAATTCCAGGTTCAGGCTCGACGAAACCCTTCTCAAAGAAGGCGGTTCAAAAGTTCGGTGCTCCTCATGCCGCCATGTGTTCGTAGCTTACCCCCCCAGTGAGACCTCCTCGTCATGGCTCGATGCGGAGCCGGAAACGCCATCTCCCGTTGAGGAGCCCGAAGAGACCGTGATTCTGGATTCTCCAACGGATTTGAGTGATGCCGGCATGGAATCGCCGGATGAATCAATCCCCTCCTTTTCCGGATCCGAGGCGGGCGCTGAGGAAGCGCTTGATGATGAATTTGACTTTGCTCTGGAACAGGATCTGGAGGAAAACCCCGAGGAGGAGGGAGATCAAGAGATCGTGGCGGTATCGCCTGAGGATCTCCCTGCCCTGGAAGCGGCCCGCGAGGAAAGGGCGGAGGCGATGGAGCACGCCCCGAAGGATCGGGTGTCGCTGACCCGGGACGACTCCATGCAGGAAGAGGGGGCGGTGGACCGGGAATGGATCGCCGAGGCGACAGAGCCGGTTGGCAAGGCCGGCCGCAGATCGGCATTCCTGCCGGTGCTTCTGGGCTTCCTTGTGTTGCTGGGGATCGGGGCAGCCGCGGTCCTGTTTTTCGCGCCGGGGGTGATTCCGGACTCCCTGGATTTTATAAAGCCGACTGCAGAAAAGCAGGCCGAAGACCCCGGGGTGCGAAAGTTAACGTTCGAAGGCGTGAAAGGGTCTTTTGTTCGCACGGAGCAAGGGAAGCGGCGCTTCGTAGTTCGTGGAACGGTCGTGAACAACTACTCCGGCCCAAGGAGCTTTGTTCGAATCAAGACGGAGATCCTAGATGGGAAAGGACAGACCGTCCGTTCTCTTCTGGTGTATGCCGGTAATGCGTTTTCCGGAGGGGAGTTGCGGGGGAAACCCATCAACGCCTTGGAAGCCGACATGAAGAGGCGGACGGGTAAGGACAACACCAACGTGAACATTCCTCCCGGCGGCACGATTCCCTTTATGGCGGTATTTCAGGGACTCCCGGAAAGCATCAGCGAATTCACGGTGGAAGCGGTCAGTTCTGCTCCCGGGCAGAATTCCTGACCCCCGCAGCTCTCCCAATCGAGAGACCCTCGGGCGGATTTGTCCCGCGGATGCGTGGGATGGTGTTTTCGATCCTTTCGTGAAGGACCTCATGTTTCGATTCGAAAAACGGATATCCAAGCGGGATTCATCCAAGCTCTTCAAAGGCCTTGTGATTTTGGGCGTCATCCTGCTCCTGGGAACCATGGGGTACATGGTGCTCGAGGGGTGGGAGTTCCTGGATGCCCTCTACATGACGGTGATCACCATCTCCACCGTGGGATACGGGGAGGTGCGGAATGTATCGCCCGTCGGGCGTCTGTTTACCATCTTCATCATCTTCTCTGGCATGGGCATCATCGCCTATATCCTGGGTATGGCGGCCCAGGTGATGGTGGATTTCCAGATGAGATCGCTCATCGGCAGAACGAAGTTGGGGTTAAAAATGAGGTCCATGAAGAACCACTACATCGTTTGCGGGTTCGGACGAATCGGAAGGGTGATCAGTCGGGAGCTTCATGCCAACGGGATCCCCTTGGTGGTCGTCGAGAAGGACCCAGAGGCGAGGCACACCCTGGATGACGAGAACATTCCCTACATCAGCGACGACGCGACGAGCGAGGATGTCTTGATAGAAGCAGGGATCGAGCGGGCCAGGGGTGTGATCAGCGTGGTGGCCTCGGATGCCAACAACCTTTTTATCACCATGACGGCGCGTGGTCTGAACCCGAAACTTTTCATCCTTGCCCGTGCCGATGAGGAGCAGACCGAGAAGAAGCTGCTCAGGGCAGGGGCGAACAAAGTAGTGATGCCCTACATCATCGGTGGAAGAAAGATGGCCCGGATCATCACCAAGCCCGCGGTTACGGATTTCATCGAGTTCGCCCTATACAACAAGGACATGGGTCTGGAGATGGGGGAGATCGAGGTCAGCGAGAAGTCGAAAATTCAAAACGTTGCCCTGATGGACTCGGGGATTCGCAAGGACATGGATGTGATTATCGTCGCCATTCGAAAGAAAGACGGCGATATGAAATTCAATCCATCGTCCCAGACCCGCGTGGAGGTCGGAGACACGTTGATCTCCCTTGGAAAAAGCGATGACCTCCGCAGACTTGCTTCAGTACTTTCCGGAGAATAGTAAAAAGGATCCTTCGCTTGGGGCCCTTTACCGCCCTCTTGAATGAGATCAGGGGTCCCTTGGCTCGACGGCATTCACGTGCACGCATCCGCTCACCGCTGCGGTATGAGAAGTCGCCTCCTGAGACAGGGGCCGTATAGCGGGGGCGGATGTGCCCGCCTCAAGCCTGTTTTTGACGGTTTCGCAAAAACCCGCTCGACAGCGTTGGCTACGCTGTAAGGCCTTGAAAATGCTTCGCTCGCGCATTCCTCAATTTTGCTGCGGGGAGATTCAAATCGCAGGGGTAAATCTCCAGGTCACGGCTTTTTGCAATTTCATCATTTTTCAAAAAGGATGGTTCGTGAGGGGATGTTGAGTGGAACGGCGTTCATCGTGAACCCCAATGCGGGGCACGGGTTTGCAGCGAGGCACTGGCCGGAGATTCAGCGGGCTCGAGAGAGGCTTGCCGCAGGACACGATGTGTGGTTCACCAAGGGACCCGGTGATGCCGAAATCCTGGTGCGCAAGGCCGCGAAACAATGGGTCCGCCGGTTGGTGTGCGTGGGCGGAGACGGTACCCTGAACGAGGTCGTGAACGGGGTGATGCGGGCGTTTCCTGAGTGGCGAAGAGATGTCGTTCTCGGATACGTTCCGTGCGGCACAGGGTGCGATTTTGCCAGGACCCTGCGCCTTCCCGCACGTCCGGAAGACGCGTTGGCAGTGGCCATGTCCGATGGACCCTCGCAAGCCATGGATATCGGTCACCTGATGTTTCGAAGGAGGAACGGCGCCGCCGGGCATGCGTACTTTCACAACGTGGTCAGCTTCGGACTGGGAGGAGAGGTGGACGAGCGGGTGAATCGGAGTTCCGCACCTCTCGGAGGTTTTTTCTCATTCATCCTGGCTACGCTGATGTCGGTTCTTCTGTATCGAAAAAAACAGATACGGCTGTACGTGGATCAGGCGCCCCCGCTCGAGGTGTCCGCGTGGAACGTGGTGGTGGCCAACGGACAATACCATGGGGGAGGGATGTGGGTCGCCCCGGATGCCGTTCCGAACGACGGACTGTTCCACGTGACCGTTATCGGGGATTTTTCCCTTCCTGAGGTGTTTCTTCACTTCCCCAAGCTCTACAACGGGCGCCTCGGAAACCTCCAGAAGGTTCAATCCCTAAGAGGAAGAAGGATTGAAGCCTGTTCCTCCGAGCGGGTTCTCCTGGACATGGACGGTGAGCAACCCGGTCAGCTCCCGGTTGCGATCGATCTCATCCCGAGCGCAATTCGTTTGATCCTGCCGATCAAATAAACGCCGAGATCAGGGAATCGTGTGCATTCAGTCCGTACACCGACGACCGCCGGTCTTTTGTCGACCAGCGTCAATGGAATGTCGTTAGAATGCGCCGGCTGCTGTTCCAGACCGATTCCCAACGGAGATTCGCCCACCAGGCTTCGCGAATTTACGGAAGATCGTATCTGCTGCGTACAATGGACCCGATTTCGTGCGTTTCTTCCGGAGTGGATCCTTAGGGGTGGGGGCTCGCAGATTCTGAGGGGGGATCCTGAGCGAATTGGCACGACTGTTGCTCAACATGAGAGAGAAGGCAAGGATTTGCAGGGTCTTGAGAAGGGAAACCGCATACTAAGTCAAGGTATAGAAAAAACGTATTATTGCCTTAAAAAAGGAAAGGAAGCCGCTATGGGAAGAGGATACCGCTATCCCAGGCGCTCCGTGCCGTCCGGGCAGTTCATCGTCCGCAAGGGGAGCAAAGAGATTCTGGAAGCCTACCTCGGTTCCTGCGTAGGGGTAGTTCTCTACGATCGAGCGGCTTGCGTAGGCGGGTTGGGGCATTTCCTTCTTCCTGAGCCCGTCGGTATGGACAGGCAATGGCAGGCCGAGTGCTATGCTGCAACCGGCCTCCCGCGGTTTCTGGATGCCCTGGTTCAGGAAGGAGCCTCCATTGAACGCCTCGAGGCCTGTGTAGCGGGTGGCGCTCTTGTGGGTCCGCTTTCCGAGCACGACCTGGAGCTCGACATCGGCGGAAGAACCGCTGAAGTGGTGGAAGCGATCCTTCGAAAAGAAGGCGTTGTTGTCGGGGATGAGGAGACCGGCGGCTTTTTCACCTGCCGTCTGAGCCTCAACCTGGACACGTGGGAGAGTCGCATTTCTCCGCTGGGCTCAAAGCTGGCGACCGGTCTCCTGAAACGCAAGCCTCTGCACAAGGAGGATTTGGAGGAAGCCCTGAACGCAGTGAGACCCATCCCCCAGATCGCATTGAAGATCATTCGAATGATCCGCCAGCAGTCCTATGACATGGAGGATCTGGCCGAACAGACGCGGCGGGACCAGGTGATCAGCGCCAAGGTCATTCGCTTGTGCAATTCCGCGCGATTCGGTATGAAGACGGATGCCATCGACCGGGCCCTGGTCATGGTAGGGGAGAAACGGTTGCTTCAGTTTATCCTCACGGCGGCCCTGGATGATTTCTTCCCTGAATCGGAGACAGGTTACTCCCTGTGCAAGGGAGGGCTGTACAAGCATGCACTGGGAACCGCCATGACGGCGGAGAGCCTGGCCAACTTCACTGGCCTCGTTTCAGGGGACATCGCATACACCGCCGGGCTTTTGCACGATATCGGGAAGGTGGTTCTGGATCAGCACATCTCCGAGGTGACGCCGTTTTTTTACCGCCGTATGCAAGTGGACGGAATGGCGCTGATCGACGTGGAGCATGAGGCCTTTGGGGTGTCCCACGACGAGGCGGGGGGCCTTCTGGCCAAGCGGTGGTCCCTGCCTGAGAGCCTAACGGATGCGATTCGTTACCATCACCAGCCTGAGCAATCCGTTCTGAACCCCGAGCTGACCCATCACGTGTACCTGGCGGACCTGCTCATGTCCCGGTTCATGGCAGGACAGGAGATGGAACGTCTGGACACAACGTCTCTGGGTCCGAGGCTGGAACGCATCGGCATTCGGGCCGATCAGTTCCCCGTGATTGTGGACCGGATGCCTCGGGGCATGCTGGCGGAATCCGAGGATCGGGAGACGGAGGAAAGACAGGAGCAGTATGGTCCGGATTCATTGAAGGAAGGTGTCAGGGAGCAGCACTCGGGGGTGCGTCCGGCATAAAAAGGCGTTTTGAGTAAAGGCGTTGGGCTTTGAGAAGGGCGTCTGCATCGTCAATTCCCATGACCTCGGTTTCATCTTCGGCCAGGATGTAACCGGTCTGGAGACCATCCGCCGCCATGAGCTCCACGAGATCGGTGATGAAGAATTCCTCGATTTCCTGTGCCCGGCCGTTGCGATCCTTCAAAACAGAGTGGGGGCGCTTTTCCAGGGACTCGAGGTATCGAAGCAGGGTCGGCCTGTGCGCTGTGTAAATTCCGGCATTACAGATACGATAGAGATCGCGTTCTGTCTTTGAATACCCATGCCAGTATTTCCACTCGACGATTCGATGCACTACCGGCCCCTCGGTTTCGAGCACGCCGTACTGCTTCCGGTCCAGGGGTTCGAACCCCAGGACGGCAAGAGGATGCGCGTCGAGGCGCTCAAGGAGAGAGCGGTACGTCGTGCGCCGGACGAAAGGGACGTCCCCCATGGTCATGATCACGCGATCCTCTGCCACGGACTCGAGAAACGGTCTTGCGGCAAGAAGGGCGCCGCCTGTGCCGTTGAGGGAGGGTTGATCGCAATAGGTGAGACCGAGATGCCGCGTGGCGCGGATCACGTCCTCCCTGCGATGATGAATCACGACAGCCTTGGGCCCTGACGGGAGCTGTTCGAGAATATGGAGAAGAATCGGACGCTTCCCTTCAAATGGGGAGGGTCCAGGTTCGAGAGGCAGAAGTGTTTTATTGCCGTTGTGCTCAGCCATTCGACTGCCTTTTCCTGCTGCGAACAGGACGGAAGCAGCCGTGCAGTAGGTTGACAAGGGAACCCCCTTCCATTTTATCACGCCGGTTTTCAGTTGACCCTTGCCGGAAGGGCTGGTAGAGTATGGCAACGCTGTGTGCGGAAATGCACGCGTGGCGTCAGTCTCACCCTTTGATCACCCCGAGTGGTCGCAGGCGGGCAACCATGCGTGCCAGACCAGCCTGGTGCACCGCTTCAACGACCTGGGAAACGTCCTTATACGCTTCGGGCATTTCTTCTTTCAAGGTTTTTTTGCCCTTGGATTGCACAAAGATGCCTTTGTCTTCCAGTTCGCGATGGATTGCCCGTCCTTTGGCCCTTTTTGTGGCTTGCCCCCGGCTCAAGATCCGACCGGCGCCGTGGCAGGTGGATGCGAAAGTTTCCCCCATGGCGCCTGGCGCCCCCGCAAGGACAAAGGAATAGGTACCCATGTCTCCGGGGATGAGCACGGGCTGGCCGGTTTCACGATAAAGAGGGGGGAGATCCGGATGCCCCGGGGGAAGAGCCCGCGTGGCTCCTTTGCGATGGACACAGAGGTTGACGGAACTCCCATCCACATCGTGCTGTTCAACTTTCGCGATATTGTGGCAGACGTCGTAAAGGAGTTCCATGGCGAGTTCGCTCGGAGGAATTCCCAGGGTCTTCAGAAGGGTTTCCTGTGCGCGGCTCATGAGAACCTGGCGGTTGGCCCACGCGAAATTGGCGGCACAGGCCATGGCGGAAAGGTAGCGCCTGGCCAGATCGGAGCGGAGGGGCGCACAGGCAAGCTGTCGATCGGGTAGCTCGATGCCATAGGACGAGACCCTGTGTGACATTTCCTTGAGAAAATCATCACAGATCTGATGGCCGAATCCCCTGGATCCGGTGTGAATCTGGAGAGTGATCTGTCCTTTCCGGAGTCGGAAAACACGGGCGGCTTCCTCGTCGAAAATGCGGTCTACAGCCTGGATTTCCAGAAAATGGTTGCCCGAGCCCAATGTGCCGAGCTGGTTCAGACCTCGTTTTACGGCACGCTCACTCAGTACGCCGGGATCGGCACCCTGCATGGTGCCGCCGTCTTCCGTCCTCTCGAGGTCGGCTCGCGAACCGAAACCGTTTTTTGCTGCCCAGGCGGCCCCTTCCAAGGCCACGCGTGCCTGTGCCTTGGGGGACAGATGAATAGCACCCGTAGACCCCACACCAGCCGGGATATCTCTAAACAGGGCGTTCACGAGCTCACGGAGAAGCGGCCTCATCTCGCTCGCGCGAAGGGAAGTGGTCATGAGGCGACAGCCGCAGTTGATGTCATACCCGACGCCGCCCGGAGAAATGACCCCCTCGTCCGGAAGAAAGGCCGCAACGCCGCCGATGGGGAAACCGTAGCCCCAATGGACGTCGGGCATGGCGATCGATGCGCCCACAATGCCCGGAAGCGTTGCCACGTTCGCCACTTGAACCAGGCTCTGATCCCTCCGGACCGCTTCGATCAGGAAGGGGCTCGAGTAGATTCGTCCAGGGACGCGCATGTTCCCGGTTTTCGGGAGATGCCATCGATAGGCATCCAGTTTTTCAAGTCGAATGTCCATTGCAGGATTGATTCTCATCACCCGCCTGCGGCGGGACTACGGGAGATAAAAAAGGATTAGACATTCTGCTGCGTGAGTATTGCCCGCCGACACTGCACTTCAGCCGCAGGCGGATGAGGGTTGAGCGAATGGAGCATTTTCATACGTCGAAAATCACGCAGGCCTCCCAGTGGTCTTCCTTGGTGATTACATTCGCCTGATGATACGTGACGGCCTTGATGTCGGTTAAACACTCATGAGAGGTTTCATTCAAAGGAAGCGTCCACAGTAAAGCATCCACACGGACGGGGGTCATGTCTTCGATGACCACGTCCGTAACCAGCAAGGAATCGCCCTCATAGAGGTAAAGGATTTCTCCCAGCCAGCGGACCAACAGGTCGATCGTATCGTCACCCGAGACGGTCAGAGGCACGACCTGCCCGCTTTCCGACGGGTCAAAGGAGACCAGAAGCTCCATCAGGGCCTTGGCGGCGTTCACGAAAAGCTCTTTTAACGTCTTTCCGCGGAGGCGCACCCCCAGGTCCGCCGTGTGATTGATGGGTTCGTAATGTAGGCTGCGTTTGGAGGTCATGGCCCTCAGCGCCTGAACGTACCCCGAAGGAGAACATCCGAAGGTTCCCTGGAAAAGCCCTTTTCTGTATAAAACCATCCTAGGCCGGACGACCGGGATTGTAAAGCTCACGCACACAAGGAGGACACGCGAAGATGGAGATCAAGGGACTGCGGAACGATAAGAAACGGAGGATCGGCAAGTCATGAACTGCGCCTTTTGCGGATTTCGGGTCGACCTTCACGGGAAGGTGAGTCGAAAAGATACGTGCCCCCGGTGCGGCCGGGATTTGCGCTGTTGCAAGCAGTGCGCTCACTACGATCCACATGCCTACAACGATTGCCGGGAGGTGAGTGCCGAAAGGATTCGAGACAAGGAGCGGGCGAATTTCTGTGACTTCTTCGTGCCCCGAGGAACCAAGATGAAACGAACCGGGGGATATGGGCAGGCTCGCGGGGATGCGATGGACGCGCTGGAAGCGCTGTTCAAGAAAAAGTGATCGCGTGCAGTTCGAAAACGCCCCTGGTCAACCAGCTCTTCATGAACTTCTCTGACGTTTTCTGAGCCTTTCCCGGTATCATTCGGCAGGGGCGCTGACCGGATTGCCCAGGGAAACCTTCCGCTCGCGCATCCTTCATCCCGCTAAAGCGGGAGAGAGAGCTGAGCGAGCAATATTCATGCATGTAGAATTCCTTGTCCATCCGGGTTTTTCCTTCCGCGAAAACGGTAAAAAAAGGAAATGGAATATCCTTTTCTCTGTCAGGGGAAATCGTCTCTGCCTTGTGGTACAATGGCGCCCCCGTGACTCAGTGGAACCGGAGTGAGGTAGATCATATGGAATCGGAGCTTGAATTCGCATCTTCCGCCCAGGTGGAGAATGCCTTGCAGTCGGGCCGTTACATTGCGGACCGGGCACTGGCGACGGTGCTCTTTCTCGCCCATCGCCTTGAAAAACCCCTCTTCCTGGAAGGAGAGCCTGGAGTAGGAAAAACCGAGGTGGCCGTAGTCCTGGCAGACCTTTTCGGCACGGACTTGATTCGCCTTCAGTGCTATGAAGGCCTGGACGCGTCCACGGCCCTTTATGAGTGGAACTACCCAAAACAGCTTCTCCACATACGAATGGCGGAACAGGAGGGGAAGGGCCATGATGAGATCGAGCGAACGATCTACGGATCTGATTTCCTGATCCGGCGTCCTCTCCTGGAGGCCATCACAGCTTCCAACGGCCGGTCTCCGGTCCTGCTGATCGACGAAATCGATCGTGCAGACGAGGAGTTCGAGGCTTTCCTGCTGGAGGTATTGGCTGACTTCCAGATCACCATCCCCGAGATCGGGACGCTGAAGGCCAACAAACGGCCCATGGTCGTTGTGACGTCCAACCGCACCCGGGATGTACATGACGCCTTGAAGCGACGCTGTTTGTATCACTGGATCGACTACCCCTCTTACGAGAAGGAAATCCGCATCATTACCGAGAGACTCCCTGGGATCGAGGAAAGGCTGGCCGCGCAGATCACGGGATTCATGCAGCGGATTCGGGAAGTGGATTTCCTGAAGCAACCCGGGGTAGCGGAAACGCTGGACTGGGCCGCTGCAGTCATGACGCTGGAGCGTTTCCGCCTGGACGAGGACTTGGTTCGGGAAACCCTCGGGTGCATTCTGAAGTATCAGGATGACATTCGTCGTTTCGAGGAGGAGATCTGGAACGATCCCCAGGAGCGCGCCGCTTATCTGGATGTGAGGGGCGGGGCGTGAGTCTGTCTTCACGCGGCAAATCAGCTGGAGACAGGAACGACGGGTTGGTTCGCCGTGTCGTACACTTCTCCGGGGTTCTCAGACGGCACGGGTTCAACGTGTTTCCTTCCACCGTGGCCGAGGCCGTGCGGGCTCTGGATGCGCTGGACATCACCTGCCGGGAAGACGTTTTCCACGGGCTTCGGGCGACGCTCGTCCATTCCGACCTGGAGTGGAGGCTCTTTCCGGAGCTCTTCGACACGTTTTGGAGCGACGCTTCTCTTTTCGGGTACCCGGATCAACCAGGCCAAGGGGAGGGCTTGAAGGAAAACCCCCTTGGTGATGCCGTGTTTCGTGAGCTCCCGGTCGGAGGCCCCATTGCATCCGGGGACGAGGAGGACATAGAACGATTCGAGGAGCAGGTGACTCGGCAAGGGGCCATTTACAGCCCTGTGCCTTCCTTTGAAACCCAGACGTTCGAGAGGCTTCGGCCTGAGGACCTCCGGTTCGCCCGCCTCGCCCTCAAGAACATGATCACGCCGTTCCGTTTCGCTGCCTCGCGTCGAAGGCGCCCCTCGCGAAAACCGCGCCACATGGACTTCCGACGCACGGTTCGGGAGAGCATGAAATCCGAAGGCATTCCCCTTCGGGTGCACTACCGGCGGAAGCGAAAACGCCTTCGCCGGCTGGTCCTGCTTGCGGATGTGAGCGGCTCCATGGATCGGTACGCCCGGTTTGTCCTTCCCTTTCTCATGGGCATCAAGGGGAGCGGTGTGAGGAGCGAGGTGTTCGTCTTTTCCACTACGCTTACCCCCATTTCTTCGATCCTTCGGCATTACGATGTAGACGATGCTCTCGACCGTATATCCCAAGCAACCCCAGACTGGTCCGGGGGGACGCGGATCGGGTACTCGCTGAGCCAGTTCAACCGGGACTTCTGCGACCGTCTGGTAAACCTCCGTACCGTGGTCGTGATCCTGAGCGACGGCTGGGACCTGGGGGCCAAAGCCATGCTCGCCCGGGAAATGGCGACCCTTCGTCGAAAGGCCCGGCGGGTGATCTGGCTCAACCCCGTTGCCGGGGATTCGGAGGGCCTTCCCCTTTTCAAGGGCATGTACACGGTCCTGCCGTACGTTCACCATCACCTTCCGGTGAGCAGCCTGAGACGCCTCAACCGTGCAGGTCACATCCTGGCAAGCGAGCTGCGCGAGTCGTAAGCTTTTTCCCCTCCGGCAGGTTCTTCCCGTGAAAAACGGCCCATGCAATCGGCCCGGCCCAGGGGAGTGGAAATCCTCCCAATGATCGTGCTCGTACTCGTACTCGATCCCGCGTGAGCGGCACGGTACGCACACTCGATTTAGACTTTCCCGAACACGAGTCACGAATCACGAATCACGAGCACGGAACCTGGGTCCGCTCCAGGGGCGAAAGAGACCGACTTCTTTTGGGTCTTGAGTTGTCACGAACACGAACCACGAATCACGAGCACGGAAGTCAGGTCCGCTCCGGCACCGGGAGAAACCGTCTCGCCGTCGCTCCGCCAGAGTACGGTGGCGTCTGAATCGGCCGCCCTGAGCGGGAATCGTCGGCGTTCGGGAAGGCGTTTCACCCTTCGGGGAGTTGCACCACGGGGGCTTCGACACACGCCTCGCTTTCGGTTCCGGGGCTCCAGGGATTGCCGGACCGAGTCGATTCCTGGCCTCTGCGTCTCGCTCCTTGAGACGGTTCACCCGCCGCCTCCGCTCCAGGGGCTACCGATAGCCTTCTGTCTTGGCTTTGGTGCAAGTAGGGCATGGTGCTCTGTCAGGCGGCTGAATGAGGTAAGTGTCCATCTTTTACGAACACGATTCACGAACCACGAACACGGCCGTCCTTACGGTTCCTACATCGTCTCCGCTTCCGGCATGAACCGGAGAGGGCGTTTCCTCGGGAAAACAGGGGTGGGAAGGGTCGGCAGAATCAGGGCGTTTCGTCCTTCACCCGCACGCCCTCGGGCACGGAGAAGGTGAAGAACCCCTCCTCGAACTCTTCCCGTGGCTCAAGGGGCCCCAGGATGAAGCGCGTCACGTTGCCCACGGTGTTGTGGATGGCCACGACCCGGAGGCGGCATTCCGTGGTGACCGTCAGGCTGATGTGATCCGTTTCGGCCCAGGGCGGGTCCGGGACAAGTCGAATTTTTCGGTCGCCCTGTTCGGTATGCCCCTCCCAGAGAACCTCGAAGCTCTCCGAGACCTCTTTCAGTCCTCTAAAGACGTCCGCGAGTGCGTGGAGCTCGCGTCCCACGTCCTCGGAGCGGTACCGGTGCACCTCCTGCTTGTGAGGAAGGTACCACCAAAGGGTTTCTCCATTGGTCACCACGGTCTCGGGCTTTGGGACTTCCTGCGAGATTTTTAAAAAGTGTGGCGGACGGAAATAAATGCGCCCGGAAGCACGGTCTCCGGCGGTAGGTCCGCCGAGGAGTGCCATGGAGGAGGAAAGGATCTCGCGCTCGTAGGAAACACTGAATCCTTTGAGATCGCCGTACTCCGCACGCAGGCAATCGATGACCTCCTTTGCCGGGTCTGCGATCCCGGGACTCGAACCGGGAACGGACACGATCAGCGCTGCAAAACATCCAACGAGCCAGAGGGGAAACCGGGTAATGATTCCATGTCGATCTGCCCGTGTCGCTTGCCTTTCTTCCGCCTGTCTCATCCTTCCTCCCTGCGGCCGAGAACCTCGCGGGGCCGCACGCCGTCCGAGGGGCCCACGATGCCCTGTCTCTCCATGACCTCGATCATGCGGGCCGCCCGGTTGTATCCCACCCGAAGCTTCCTCTGAAGTCCGGAGATCGAGGCCTGGCCTGTGCGGATCACGATGTCCACGGCCTTTTCATACTTCTCGTCCATTTCCGCGATGTCTGCTTCATCGGGTTCGTCGGCTTGGGCCATCTTTTCCAGGATGGCCGGATCGTACTCGGGCTTCATCTGCTCCCTCAGAAAATCCGTGACCCTTTTCACCTCCTGTTCCGAGATGAACGCCCCATGGATGCGGGTCAGTCGGCCGACCCCCGGGGGCATGTAAAGCATGTCCCCTTCACCGAGGAGGTGCTCCGCTCCAATGGAGTCCAGGATCGTGCGGGAGTCCACCTTGGAAGTGACCTGGAACGAGATCCGTGTGGGGAGGTTGGCCTTGATGATCCCGGTGAGAACGTCCACAGAGGGCCGCTGGGTTGCGATAATCAGATGAATGCCTGCGGCCCGGGCCATTTGGGCGAGCCGCATGATGGCGTCTTCCACGTCCTTGGAGGCGGCCATCATGAGATCGGCCAATTCATCGATGAGCACGACGATGTAAGGAAGGGGCCTGGTGATGCCCTCGTCCAAATTCTGGGACGAAGGCGGAGTCTTGAGGGCCAGACGGTTGTACGCGTCGATGTTTCGCACGCCCCGATCCGAAAGGAGACCGTAGCGACGTTCCATTTCTTCCACTGCCCAGCGCAGTGCCTTGGTGGCATCCGCCGGTTGGGTGACGACCGGATGGAGGAGGTGGGGAATGTCTCCGTAAACAGACAGCTCGATACGCTTGGGATCGATCATCAGGAAGCGGACCATGTCCGGAGATGCCTTGAAAAGAAGGCTGTTGATCATGGCGTTGAGACAGACGCTCTTGCCCGTGCCTGTGGCACCGGCCACCAGCAGGTGCGGCATACGGGCGAGGTCCGCCGTCACGGGAGCGCCGGTGATGTCCTTGCCTAGGGCGACGGTCAGGCGGTGCTTGGAGGACTTGTAGGCCGGGGAGGACAGGATTTCCTTGAGGAAGACAGGCTCCCGCTGATTGTTGGGGATCTCGATACCGATGGCCGCTTTCCCCGGTATGGGCGCAACGATACGGACGCCGGAGGCCCGAAGGGCCAGGGCCAGATCGTCGGCAAGTCCGGCGATTTTGCTGATTTTGATGCCGGGCGCCGGCTTGAACTCGTACATGGTGATCACGGGGCCCGGCAGGATCTCCTGGACTTCTCCATCCACGCTGAAGTCTGCCAGCTTTCGCTCGAGGAGACGCGCATTCATCTCCAGACTCTCCCGCTCGATGTCCCGGCCCTCTTTTTCCGGAGGATCGTCGAGGAGATCGAGATCGGGCAAGGTGAAGCCCCCGGCTGTTTTCATGAAGGCGAAGGACTCCTGCTCGGGCGTCTTCGGTGGCTCTTTGGGCGGTTCCACGATCGTGAGCTTGCGTCTCGACCGCGCCTTCTGATTCTTCAACGTGGCCGTTCGCGCCCGCTTTTTCCGCTTCCGTTCCCGGTGCTTCCCGATGATTTCCCGAAGGGCTCGCACCAGGAGGATGAAGGCCGTGTAGACCCGCGAGAACAGACGGCCGAAGGAAAGCCGTGTGGTCACCATCAAAGCGATGAGGAACACGGCGCCGAGAAGCACGTTCGCTCCGAATCCGTTCAGCGTCTCGCTCATGACACCGGCCACGTGAAGTCCCACCAGACCGCCGCTGATCACCTCGCCGCCGCGAAAGGGGACGGAGCCCGGGAACTGAAGATTCAGAAGGCCGGAGCACGACACCACGAGGCATAATACGGCGCCTGCGTTCACCAGAGGAGACGACATGGATCGGTTCAGGAAGGCAAAGAGGGCCGTGGCCAGGAAAACGGCCACGAGCCAGAGGGAGGAAAATCCCAGGACGAAGAATAGACTGCCGGCCAGGTGTGCACCCAGCGGGCCGAAGAGATTGTGTGCATTTTTTGCGTCTTCCGGGGATGCGCTCCAGAGCAACGGGTCTCCCGGGTGATAGGAGAACAGGCTCACACCCAGGATCAGGGCGATGAGCAGGAACACAATGCCCCGAATTTCCCGGCGGATGGGCGAAGGGGCGGAAGGTTTCGGAGGGGATTTCTTCCCTTTTCTGGTCACGTGTATTGTCCTCGAGGGGTTGTCATGAGGGTCCTGCGCCAGGGGCTGGTTTCCAGAAGCCGCATGCGCAAGCCCCCGTCGAGCAAGAGGTCAGAGAGCCTTGTATGGATGAGTATCGTCGAATGCACGTGTATTTCTCCGGCTTGCCCGACGCGGTTCCCTGTACATTTCAGCCCGCCCTCACACCGGGATGATGATCGAGAGAATGAGGGGGCTTCGACCCAGAACGCTGAAGAAAAACCGCTTCAATCGTTTCTTGATGTCCGGCGCGATGTCGGTCCAGTCCAGCCGGGCCGGACGATCGATTTCATCAAGGATTTCCAGGACGATGCCCTTGGCTTCCTCCAGCAGGTTGCCTTGCTGATCTTCAAAGATGAAACCCCTGGACACGATGTCCGGACCGTATACTACATCTCCGGTCTGTTCATCGACTGCAAGTATGGCGATCACCATCCCGTCCCCGGAGAGACGCCGTCGGTCTCGGAGCACCACCTCGCCCACGTCTCCCACCCCTTTTCCGTCCACAAGAACCCGTCCGGTGGGCACGCGTTCGCCCAGGAACCCTTTTCCGTCCTGGAAGCAGATCGAGTCCCCGTTTTCCGCCAACAGGGTGCGCTCGGGGGGCAGACCCGTTTCCTGGGCCAAGCGCATGTGTTTGACCAGGTGACGGTACTCTCCATGGATGGGAATGAAATATCGGGGTTGCACCAAATTCATCATGAGTTTGAGCTCCCCCCGATAGGCATGCCCGGACGTGTGAATGTCCGAAACTTTCTCGTAGACCACTTCAGCCCCCATACGGTAGAGGCTGTTGATGATTGCGGTGATGGCTTTCTCGTTTCCAGGGATGAAACGGGAGGACAGGATAACGGTGTCACCGGGTTTTGCCTGAATGTGCTTGTGGCGGTTCTGAGCCATTCGGCTGAGGGAGGACATGGGCTCGCCCTGACTCCCGGTGGTGATCATGGCTATTTCATGGTCCGGGAACTGGGCGATCTGTCGCTCCTCGATCAATCGGTCCTCCGGGACCCGAAGGATTCCCTGCTCCCGCGCAATACGCACATTGGAACGCATGCTCTTTCCACTGAAGTGAATCATGCGGCCGAAGTGAAGAGCGATGTCGATGATCTGTTGGATGCGCGCGATGTTCGAGGCAAAGACTGCGGTAATCACACGCCCGGGGGATGCGCGGAAGATGTTCTCCAGGGTTTGACCCACCTCCCGTTCGCTGGGGGTGAACCCGTCTTTTTCCGCGTTCGTGGAATCGGAGAACAGCGCGAGCACACCCTTTCCTCCGTACCTTGCAAACCTGGCCAGGTCGGTTCCCTGGCCCATCACCGGCGCCTGGTCCACCTTGAAATCCCCCGAATGGATCAGGATTCCTTCGGGTGTCTGCACGGCCAGTCCAACGCCGTCCACGATGCTGTGGTTCACTCGAATGAATTCAATGCGAAAGGGGCCTAGGGAAATGGATTCTCCCGGTTGAATCTTTCTTAGATCCGCGTCATCGGCCAGTTGGTGCTCCTGCAGTTTTTCCCGGAGCAATTCCAGGGTGAAGTTCGTTCCAAACACGGGAAGGCGGAACTCTCGAAGGAAGAAAGGCATGGCGCCGATGTGGTCTTCATGCCCGTGGGTCAGGACAATGGCTCGAAGGCGGTCCCGCTGATCGCGAAGGTATTGGAAGTCGGGAATCACCACGTCCACACCCATCATGTACTCTTCCGGGAACATGAGACCGGCGTCCACAATCACGATGTCGTCCCCAAACTCCAGGACCATCATGTTCAGCCCGATTTCTCCCAGTCCCCCCAGGGGGATCACCTTAAGCATGAATTGTCTCCCCGGCTCACCCGCGGTGAAAGCCGTTTCGCTGTGCATGGCAGCCTGAGGTATGTATTTGAATTAACGGAACCTTACTTTTTTAGTGACGAGCAGTCAATAGGGAATCACCCGGCTTTTCAGAGTACGGGGAATGCCCTTGATTTCATTTTTCCCTTCGTGATACGGTGCGGATCATTGTTATTGAGTCCCTTTTCCCCGACATCATTGAACATGTTCTGCGACGGGGAAGAAAAAGAGGAGAAACCAACATGGCGGGTTTGAACAAAGTTATCCTGATTGGGAATCTGGGTGCCGATCCGGAAGTGCGCTACACCACGAGTGGATCGGCGGTGGCAAATTTCCGAATCGCTACGAGTGAGGAGTGGCGGGATAAGAACTCCGGAGATCGCCAGAGCCGCACGGAGTGGCACCGAATTGTGGCCTTTGGGCGCCTTGCCGAGATCTGTGGAGAGTTTCTGCACAAAGGGAAACAGGTTTATATCGAGGGGCGCCTTCAGACGCGTTCGTGGGAAGATAAGGACGGAAACACCCGCTATACGACTGAAGTGTTGGCCAGGGAGATGCAGATGCTGGGCCCCGTAGGCAGGGAGTCTCAGAGGGATATGTCTCCCCGGGATAACGGCGCTACGCAAGATCAAGGCCCTCTCACCCCACCGGACGACGATATCCCGTTCTAACCGGAGCGGAGAAGTGGGTGAGGGATGGTAAAGCTAAGGTTTTTATGTGCTTTTATCGTCCGATTCTTCTTCCTTTTTGTTCATGCTTTCTTCGTCCGGAGCCTCAATCTCCTCCTTTTCCGTGGTAGCCTTTTTAAAGTTCTTAATCCCTTTACCAATACCACTCCCGATCTCGGGCAATTTCCCCGCCCCGAAAATGATCAGGATGATGATCAGGATGATAATCAGTTCGGGCATGCCGATTCCAAACATGGATTTCCTCCACAATACCTGACGTTATTCGTTTGAGCCCCTTCGGGGACAGGGCTCAGGCGTAAACACGGCCGTTTCTTTGTTGGCGCTCACGTTTCCACCAGGCCGTAAGGGTCACTGAAATCCGAAGCCTGCGATTTCATGCTACGTCTTGAGTTCCGAAAGCAGGAGCTTGAATTCGGGCGAATGCATAAATCGCTGGATGGCCTGCTGGTGGCTCAGCCAGGAGGACCACATCTCCAGCCATGCCTTGTTGTGCCAAAACACGTCGGCCTTCTTCTTCCCGCCGGAGATGGCGAGGAAGTCCTCGAATTCACCTCGGCAACTCTCACAAAACACATACCCGAGCGGACCGGGCTCCGGGGTGGACGAGGACGCCTCCGGGCTGAGCTGATGACCGCACATGGCACACCTGTAATGGCAGCAGGAGCATTGAAGTACCTTTTGAAGGGCCTGAATCTTTGCCCGATACTGCTCCAGTTGCCGTCCGTGGCGACGCCGATGGATCCTTTCCTGAATGTCGACCACGTTGTCCATACAGAAAAATTCCTCAAGGGATAAAGCACGAGATAGCGGAAGTTCCGCATCGTGCACCCTCAACGCGTTCTAATAATTTAATAAAACTGAAAATTTTCTTCAAAGGATATCACTGCACTTCGGGCAAGTCAAGACGGGCAGTTCCCGTTCGAAGGTCGGGTTCCTTTTGTCATGTTCCTCGGCGTTCGTTAAGGACCTCCAGTACCGTTTCCCCCAGTGTGCCGAGGTTGTGGGCCACGGGAATCCCGGCCGATTCAAGGGCCGCGATTTTGTCCTCGGCCCGGCCTTTTCCCCCTGAAATAATCGCACCCGCATGCCCCATGCGTTTGCCCGGCGGCGCAGTACGCCCTGCGATAAACGCTACGACCGGCTTGGAAATTTCGGCCTTGACGTATTCGGCGGCCTCCTCCTCTGCGGATCCGCCGATTTCGCCGATGAGGACAACGGCTTCGGTATCGGGATCCTCCTCGAATCGTCCAAGGTGATCGATGAAGGAGGTTCCTATGATCGGGTCACCCCCGATCCCGATGCATGTGGACTGGCCCAGGCCTGCACGCGTGAGTTGATCGACCACCTCGTAGGTGAGGGTTCCGCTTCTGGAGATGACACCGATCGTTCCGGGACGATGGATCGGACCGGGCATGATGCCCACCTTTGTCTTGCCGGGCGAAATGATTCCGGGGCAGTTCGGCCCGATCAATACGGTTTCATGCGTTTTCAGAAAACTCGCCACCCGGACCATGTCCAGCGTGGGGATCCCCTCGGTGATGCAGACCGTAACCCCGATCCCGGCCGACGCGGCCTCCATGACCGCATCCGCGGCGAACGGAGGGGGAACGAAAATACATGCGGCGTTTACATCTTCCTGCTCTACGGCCTGCTGAACGCTGTTGAAGACGGGTACGCCTTCGATGCTCTGTCCTCCCTTTCCCGGAGTCACTCCGGCCGCTACCGTCGTTCCGTAACGGAGCATCTGCTCCGTGTGGAACGTACCCTCACGACCCGTGATTCCCTGCACAACTACACGGGTGTTCTCATCAACCAGGATGCTCATGTTCCGTCATCTCCCCTCGGCTTGCCTGAATATGAACTTGCTCGCCGTTTTAAAACGATCCGCTCGCGCGTTTCTATTCCCGCTCGAGTGGATGTGCGAAAAGGGTGTCCTACAGCGCTCTGTTCAGGTTCAGGAAAGGGCCCGGCGTGTGACCAGCTCGGCGGCCTCGGAGATGTCCTTTGCCACCAGGAACTCCAGATCGGACTCCTCCAGGATCCGACGCCCCTCCTCCACATTGGTTCCTTCGAGTCGTACGATTAACGGCACCTGGATGGACGTCTTCTCCGCTGCAGCCAGCACTCCCCGCGCCAGGACATCACAGCGCAGGATCCCTCCAAAAATATTGACCAGGATGGCCTCGACTTTCTTATCCTCCAGGATGATCTCGAAACCCCGGGTGATCATCTCTTCGCTTGCGCCCCCGCCCACATCCAGGAAGTTGGCAGGCTCCGCTCCCGCCATCTTGATCACGTCCATGGTAGCCATGGCCAGGCCCGCACCGTTGACCATGGCCCCGATATTCCCGTCCAGGCGGATGTAATTCAGGTTGTGCTGCGCCGCCTTTCGTTCCAAAGGATCCTTTTCCTCGGGATCGTCCCATGCAGCGAGATCTTTATGCCGGAAGAGGGCATTATCATCGAGGTTCACCTTGGCATCCACGGCCAGGACGTCTCCCGACTTCGTAATGACCAGGGGGTTGATCTCGACAAGCGATCCATCCACGGTTTCAAAGACCTTGACCAGGCGTGCGATCATGCCCATCAACAATTTCAGGGTCTCGGGGCGCGGGAGGGGGTCAAGCCGATAAACCAGGTTGCGGCCGCAAAAAGGCATCCAGCCGGCCTCCGGTTCCACGAGCTGCCTCAACACTCTCTCCGGGGTTTTCGCCGCTACCTCCTCAATGTCCATGCCGCCTTCCTGGCTGAAGATCACGACGGGTTTTGACGATCCCCGATCGATCACTACGGCGAGGTAAAGCTCGCGGTCGATGTCCACTCCCTCCTCAACAAGCACCCGGTGGACCGTTTTTCCCTCCGGACCGGTCTGGGGAGTGACCAAGGGGTTCTTCAACATCGCCTCGGCGGCCGCTGCCACCTCATCCGGGCTCCGAATCAAACGGACTCCGCCCCCTTTTCCCCGGCCGCCCGCATGCACCTGGGCCTTGACTACCCAGGGCGGTCCGCTCAGTGCATTCGCCGCTTGACGCGCTTCTTCACCAGTTTGCACAACCCGGCCTTCAGGAACCGGGATACCGTGTTTTCGAAAGAGCTCCTTTGCCTGGTACTCGTGAAGCTTCATGTCTTTTGTCCCCTCTATTCCCGGAAGTGCGGTTCCTTGGGCAGGACCGGGAGATATGGAGTCATGAAAAATCTGCCTCCCTGACGTTGCAGCGCGCGCTCGAACCTCATTGCGCTCCAGAGGGAACGCGGTATATCACATACGTACGCTTTCCCGGAACAAGCCGGAGGAACCGCGAGCGATACCCGTTCAAAGGGGTTTCTTATGACCCGTTTCGGTCCTCTTTGTCAAGCGATTTGGGGTTCCGGACGGACAAGGAATGCACTGGGAAGAGCACAATGAGCGGCCGGAACGGGGCAGGGCCTCTTTCGAGTTCCCCCTGGAAGAGGGTATCCTTTCAAAGAAGAATGAGATGCAGGAAAGGGGGCGAACTCAACCAAGGCGCTCGGGCGCAAGGATGAGGTAGAACTCAGCGCCTTCCCCGGATCGCATGATCGAGCCGCAGGTTGCGCTTTGGGATGTGTCCGATGCCGTTGTCATCTGGATCTCGTCCTCTTCGTTCAGGGTGGCCTTGACAGCAGGTTCGTCCGACAAGATCAAGAGGGTCTTTTCATTGGTTCTCAAGAAGAGTGCGCCGCCGCCGTTTGTGGCCGCGAGACCGTCGATGGCAGAATCAGGTACGAGTGAATAGGCCGTCTGTTTGATCTCCTCGTCGGAGATCCTCTCCCAGGGAGGCTCGATGCCTTTCCGGGGGCTTGACAGGACGGATTTCACATCGGCAAGGGTCAGGGTTCCAGTGTTTCGGGCTTTTTTAGTGATCGCACCTCCGATCCGTGTGGATTTGACCACGTAGCGGGCATCAACGGCATACTTCCTGCCGCCAGTGTAAAATAGAAAGTACTGACCGGACGGTAGAGAGGAGGAGGGATCTGGGAAGGCTTTTTCATTCGCTCCCGCGTAAGGAGCCGGTTCGGCTTCACTCTCAAAGTCATCCTCTAGTTCCAGTTCAGGGAATCCATTCAATCGGAAACCGTCCTCTGCCACGCCTTCGTCTGTCGAGCCCTTGTATCCGGGTTCATCCAAATCCCAAGGGCCGTATAGTGAACCCGAAGGCAATCCTTCCTCTTTGACAGAGGGCTCCAGTTCGGGTTGCCCTGTTCCTTCAGTCGACAGAGGCGCTTCCGAGCCCTCGGCAACGGACCGAAGCCGGTTCAAATCCAGGCGGGTTGCCCGAATGGCGTCCCGCAGGTCCTCGAAATGCTTTTGCAGGTTCGAGACCTTTTTGTCGAATTGTTCCAAGGCATTGTGGGTTTCCTTTTCGAGCTTCTGAACGGCGGAGGGAATTTGGAGGACCGGTTCCAATGCCTTCCTCAGCAATTCCATTTCCTCTCTGACCGCTCCTCGAACGGGCTCCTGTTCGGTCGGCCGTTTTTGGAGAGCATCCATGGATTTTTTCAGAGAGACGAGCGCACCCAACATTTGCGTCTGAAGCATCTTGAGTGATTGAGGAACACCCGAAAGGTCCTTGATGTGCGCGGCAAGCTGGTTGAGTTCCTCGTGATCATCCGTCGGGGTTTCGGAGCGGTCGGGAAGGGCAGCCTTGACCTCCTGAATCTGATCCTTCACATCGCTCACCGCTTTCCCGATCCAGGTCTGGAGTTCATGCAGTGCCTCCTGCCACAGGCCTGTGTCTGGAGAGCGTGGTTCAGCCTCAGGGAGAACTACAATGTCATCCATCGAAACCGCAGGCGTCGGAGCAGTCCTGGATTCGGGTGCCGGCTCTTCAGGTGCTTTCTTAAGAGGCGGAGCAGGTTTGGGTTCGGGTGCCGGTTTTTCAGGTGCCTTCTCAAGGGTCGGGGCAGGTTTGGGTTCGGGTGCCGGTTTTTCAGGTGCCTTCTCAAGGGTCGGGGCAGGTTTGGGTTCGGGTGCCGGTTTTTCAGGTGCTTTCTCAAGGGGTGGGGCAGGTTTGGGTTCGGGTGCCGGTTTTTCAGGTGCTTTCTCAAGAGGTGGTGCAGGGGTGGGTTGTGGAGCCTTTTCTCGAGCCGGTCCCGGAGGAACCTTGACTTGGAGAACGGAAGGTTTTTCCTGAAGCGATTCGCGGAAGGCCCTGAAGGCTTCGATCTCGCGCTGCACCAGGACCCGTTTCCGAGTAATCGGAAGTGTATCGTCCTCTGCAAGGGCTCTCATGCATTCAACGACGGACGCCAGGGTCTTTGTTGCATCTTGGCGGGCTGTTTCTCCCCCGGTCTTCAGGTTTCCAATCAGCATTCCGGCGATCTTGAGCAGCGGGCGAAAGAGGGCATCCTCCCCCAGGGCGGTTCCCAGGGCCCGAACTTCGGAAGCTACCATGTCCACGGTGCGCGGAGTGACGCCGGTGTTGAGCGCCTCCATGGCCTGCTGCATCTTTCTCAGCGGAGAAGGTTTCGCCGGTGCTGGAGGCGGAGAGTCCTCCTCCTCGTCGTCTCCGAAGATGCTGTCCAAGCGCTCGGCTACAATGCTTTCAATGGAGTCGTTTGAGCTGTTTTTTTCCACGACCTTCTTCCTCCGGACCGGTCATTCCGGCGGTATGAGGCTGAACTTTCCGGACCCGCCCGGTTCCGATCCCTACGCAGTATAGCCATTTCGTGCCCAGGAATTCAACCGTAAATATGGCAGAACTCCAAAGTAGGTCCTTTTTCTCACGGACGGGAGCGAAAATCAAGAGGCCGAGTCCAGGTAGGTTTGAAGCGCCCGGGCCGTGTGAGACGTCGCGGTGTGGGCAATAATCTCCTCGGGCGAACCAGAGGCAACAATGTGCCCACCGTGATCTCCTCCCTCCGGGCCCAGATCGAGGATGTAATCCGCCTCCTTGATGACCTCCATGTTGTGCTCGATCACGGCCACGGTGTTCCCATGGTCCACCAGGGCCTGAAGAACGTCCATCAAGGGACGGATGTCCGCCATGTGAAGTCCGGTGGTGGGTTCATCCAGAACGTACAGGGTGTGCCCCTTGTTAGGTTTGGCCAGCTCCTGGGCGAGCTTGAGACGCTGGGCCTCTCCTCCGGACAGGGTGGGACTCGGCTGACCCAGGCGGAGGTAGCCGAGCCCGATGTCACGGACCACGCGGGTAGCGCGCCGAATGGTGGGAACGGCTGAGAAGAACTGGGCCGCCTCGTCAAAGGTGAGGTCCAGGACGTCGGCCATGCTCTTTCCCTTGTAATGAACGGCCAGGGTCTCGGTGTTGAACCTCCGTCCGCCGCAGGATTCACATCGGACGTAGACATCCGGCAGGAAGCTCATCTCGGCCTTGACGGCGCCGTGCCCTTTGCAGGCCTCGCATCGACCGCCGGGCTTGTTGAAGGAAAAGCGCCCGGGATCAAACCCTCGCGCCCGGGCGCGTGGTGTTCCCGCGAGCAATTTTCGAATCGCTGCCAGGAAACCCACGTAGGAAGCCGGAATGGAGCGGGGCGTCTTGCCGATGGGCCGATGGTCCACCTCCAGGACTCGCTCCAGGGTTTCCCATCCCGAAAATCCTCGAACCGCAAGATCTTCTACACCCCTCCCTGAAAGCAGTCTTCGCAACCCCCGGTACAAAATATCCCGGAGTAGCGTGGATTTGCCCGATCCTGAGACGCCCGTGATGCAGAGAAGGGACTGAAGGGGGAAGGGGGCGTTGACCTCCTTGAGATTGTGGGCTGAAGCCCCTACTACCTGAAGAGCGGGGCTTTTCCGGTAGGGCCGAAGTCGGGATGTGATGTGATGGGAGTGGCCGTCGAACCATGCCCCTGTGACAGACTCCGGGATCTTTCGAAGGTTGTCCAGCGTACCGGATGCAACCAGCCGTCCTCCGGCAGGCCCTCCACCCGGGCCCAGATCCACAATGTGGTCTGCAGCCCGAACGGTTTCCTCGTCATGCTCCACGATCAGCACGGAGTTCCCGCGATCGCGCAGCTCGAAAAGCGCCTCGAGAAGCATACGATGGTCCCGTACGTGAAGCCCGATGGTGGGCTCGTCCAGGACGTAGCAGGCCCCGGTGAGATTGGAGCCGAGCTGGGCGGTGAGGCGCAGGCGCTGGGTCTCACCGCCCGAAAGAGAATCCCCGCTTCGGCAGAGCTCCAGGTAGCCAAGCCCGAGGCGAACCATAAAAGAGAGCCTTGCAGAGAGCTCCTCCATCACGGGACCGGCCACCGGCTCCTCATCACGGGAGAACCGAAAGGAGCGCAAGACCTTATAGGCTTGATCTGCGGGCAGGCGCACGATGTCCCAGAGGGTGTGCCCCTGGATCTTCACGGCCAGCGCCTCGGGACGAAGGCGGCTTCCCATGCAGGCTTTACAGAGGCTCTCGTTGCCTGACACGGAAACGATACGGCCCAGACCCTCGCATTCGGGACAGGCCCCGTGACGGGAGTTGAATGAGAAAAGCCTGGGATCGGGCGTTTCCAGACCGATCCCGCAGGAAGGGCAGATGCCATGGAGGCTGAAGACCTCTTCGCGGCCTTTCTCGTCAAGGATCAGGAAGTGGCCGTCTCCCTCGGCCAGGGCCCGTCGAACGTGCTCCGGCGCGGCCGGGTCGGACAATTTTCCTATCACCGGCTCGATCGTATGCTCGTGGTAGCGGCTCAGGGCCATGCCCTTGGTGAGGGGCTTGATTTC
>JASFQI010000002.1:0-45961 GCA_050115555.1 Desulfobacteraceae bacterium | reverse complement strand
CAAAGCACTCCGTAGGTCTCCAGATAGTCGTCAAAGGCCGCCCTGGTGTCCGCGTCGATCGGATGCCTCTCCCCTCGAATGAGCACGGGCGTACCCGTTTCGGCAAGGTATTCCACAATCTCGCGAATGCCCGCCACGTTCCACACAGGGATCCCGGTCCGCTCTGAGAAGGAGGCCACGGCGTTCTCTCCCCGCGCCTTGAGCACGGGTTTTCCCTGGGCGTCATACACGGCCGTGGTCTGCTCGCGATCCACGGCAATGCCCACACCGACCCATTGAACCGTTACGCCCCGGGCCTGCGCTTCCTGCGTGACCCGTTCGATGAGCTCCACCTTGGTGCCCATGGACGTGGCCACATCGTCCACCACGAAAACCCGGCAGCCGTCAAAGAGGGTATGGTTCACGAGAATGCTGCCCCCTCGGCTTCCCTCTCCGTGTGTCTTGGCCTCCTTGCGGTCGTACTCGAACAGGAGGTCCCGCCCGTGGTCCCTGTAGAGTGCCACGGCCGTTGAAACTGCGATGACGCTTCCCTTGTACGATGGCCCCAGGATGACGTCCACGTCGTCGGCCAGCCCCTTGTGGACCATCATGCCGGCAAAGGTCTCCCCCAGTTCCATGGCCAGACGGCCGGTCCGGAACATGCCAAGGTTTACGAAGTACGGGGTGGGCCGCCCGTCCTTGAGCACGAGTCCTTTGTCGAAAAACAGGGCGCCCGTCTCGGCCAGGGTCTCGGCAAGGCGTTTCTTGTACGTTTCCATGGGATGATCCTACTGGAAATGCGATGCGGCTTCAATGGGAATCTGGCATATGCGGAAGGATTGAACCTCGCCCCAATCCCGCCAAGGGTGTGTGAGAAATGCGAGAGAGGAGCCATCTCAAGAGCAGCTGAACACGCGGGAATGGCAGCGAGGATCTCTCCATGACGTCCACGGAAATCACGAAAAAAAGCCTCTCTTCGCTCGTTGACAGGTTCGGCTGTGAAGGCGTATGCTCTGGGACAAAAGGAGACGGGGATCGGACCAGGAAGGGGGATGGGACTGTTCGCGGGTGGACCCGATCCCCGAGTTCACGAACTCCAGCAAAGGGAGGGAGTCATGGCCGAAGAGGAAGTAGGCGTGATCGTCAAGTTCTTTGCCAAGCCCAGCGTGGCCGCGATCAAGGCCACCGGGACTATCCGCGTCGGCGATCATCTCCGCTACCAGGGAGCCACCACGGACTTCGAGCAGGACGTGACGTCCATGGAGGTGGACAACCAGTCCGTGGAAGAAGTGAAGACCGGAGACCTCGTGGGTGTCCAGGTCAAAGACCGGGTTCGGGAGAACGACAAGGTCTTCAAGGTGACCTAGTTTTCATCCGGGATCGCTTCACACGCCGCGTGCTTCGCGCCCCTCGTGGAAACTCCCTGCTGGATCTACCAACGCGCCTCGACCACCTGCTGCAATACCTCTTTCTGTACGCGAACCGGAGCTTCACCAAAACGCGGGCGGGTGCCCACAGCCTAAGGCTTCCGTGGAAAGGTTTCCAGGGCCTCTGGGATGAGCTTTCGAATAAACGACTCCTTCTCGATGGCACTCACCGCCTCGAAGGTCTCGTGCGCGGGATGCGTCCGCCGCAAAGCAGGGACCCCGGCCTGGAGGCCGGGTGCAATGTCCTCATAGCGGACAAACATCTCCACGAGGGGAACCTCCGCTCCGGGATAGCCCTCCAGCCAATCCAGCCGCTTCATGATCTCGAACCGAAGTCGATCCAGAACGAACAGGTAGCGGTCCATGACCGCCATTCGGTCCGCCGCTTTCAGCTCCCGGATCTCAAACCCGCTGCCCAGGTGAAGGACGTGCATGATCAGGTCGTAGAGGTAGAACGCCGACTCCTCGCTTCCCCGTGCCAGAAACGCCAGTGTGGAATCGGAGAGGTCCGCGGTACGCGTTTCCATGTCAAAGGTCTCCCGAAACCGGCTCTTCCAGTTTCTATAGCCTCGGCGCGTTGCGGCCTCGGTGCGTGCCTTGTCGAAATCAACCACGCGGGTCATTGTCAAACCCCTTCCTTACATCCTGGGCGAAACTTCCTGCGAACTCTCCTTCCGAACCCTGCGGGCTTGCCAGTAGAAAAGTGGAATAGGATGGATACGCTCAAGAGGCCGGTTCCTGCCCTAAACGACAGCCGCACCGGGCACACGTGGCCGCCCATTCCTGTTTCAATCCGCACTCCGGACAACGCGTGAACGACTTCAGCGGTCGGACGGGCGGTGCCGTAGGGGCGTTCTCACCCTCGACGACTTCTCCGTGCTCCCGAATGCAAACCCTGCCGCCCGCCTCCTGAACGGCCTCCGCATAGACCCGCGCCTCTCGAAGGGTCAAGCCTTGCTTAATCGGAACAGGGGCTGTGGACAGCATGCGATCCACGGTTTCAGACTCCACGCCCAACCGTTCCATGCTCTCTCGAAATGTCGTCTCCCGGGTGAGCAAGCCCTGAAAGACCACGCGATACGTCTTAATCACCACGCACCTTTCCTCCAATGCGTTTCAAACGCTGACCCACACCGTACACCAGCGTGAACAGGCTGGGAATGAGGAACAGGGTAAACACAGTGGACAAGGCCAGACCTCCGATGACCACGGAGCCCAGGCCCCGGTAGAGCTCGGACCCGGCTCCTGCAAAAAAGACGAGTGGGGACATCCCCAGAACGCTCGTGAACATGCTCATGAAAATGGGCCGGATACGGATGCGGACTGCCTCCTGCACGGCCGATTTAATGTCCGTCCCCCCCGCCCGCAGAAAGCTCAGGCTCTGATGCACAATCAGGATTGCGTTGTTCACCACGATACCCACCAGAATCACGAATCCCAGCATGGTCAAAATGTCCATGGGCTGGGTGGAGAGAAACCGGTTCACCAGCCAGAGCCCCACGAACCCTCCTGCCGCAGCCATGGGGACACTGAACAGAATGACCAGGGGGTAAAACAGGTTCTCGAACAACGCGGCCATGAGGAGGTACGTGATCACCACGGCCAGGAGGAAGTTCAATTTCAGGGCGTTTTGTGTACGCGTGAGGTCATCGGCCGTTCCCGTGAGCCGAAGGTTGGTGGCACGGTCCAGGTCTCCCCTCGCTCGCATGGGATTCAGGATCTCCTTCTGCACAACAGCCATGGCCCTTTCCATGGAGATGTCTGCAGGCGGAATGATCTGAATCACGATCGCCCGCTGCTGCTCGATGTGGTTGATCTGGCTGGGGCCGGAGACCAGTTCCAATCGGCTCACCGAGTTCAGGGGCACGAGTCCAGCCAGGGGTGTGTGGATCAGCACGTGTTCGAAATCCTGTGTCCGCGCGAGCTCTCCCTCTTCACCCCGCAGCACGAGATCGATTTCCTCCCCCTCATGGAGATAGTCGTCCACCTTGGCCCCGTCCAGGAGAACGTCCAGCGTCCTCCCGATGTCCGTCGCGCTCAAACCCACCTTGGAGGCCTTATCCCGATCCGGGACCACCTGGATCTCCGGGTTGCCGAGGTCCAGGCTCGGTATGGGTCGGATCTGGGACCCCGGCACCAGGGCCCTGGCCCTGCCGAAAATCTCACCGCCCAGGGCGATCAACGTCTCGAGATCGGGACCCGTAATTTCCACCTCGATAGACCGTCCCTCTCCGATGCCTCGTGCAAAGAGACTTCCCTGCTGAACGATCCCGTACGTGCCCGGAATCGAGGCAAAGGCCTCCTGTAGAATAGGGATGAGCTCCCTGGCCCGCGAAGCATCCTGCGCATCGCATCCCATAAAGGCGTTTTGAGAGTAGGCCACGAAGAAAAAGTCGTCAATGGTGGGGCCGTCCAGGGCAGCCGCCTCTTCGGAACCGGGTTTTGCCTCCCATAACGGGCGCATCCTTTCGCCGACTCGATCCGCGATCTCCCCGAGCTGAGCGGTGTTGTACCCGGGAGGCGGGAGCAGCAGGCCGAAAGCGAAGTTCCGGTTCCCTTCAGGAAGGTACTCTGCTTCAGGCACGAGGGTCCAAGCCGTGCCTAGGGCCAGGGCGGTCAGCACCACCACTGTCCCTAACCGCCGCCACCTCGTGGCAATCAACCGGGAGACCAGTCCGGTGATGCCGCGTGCCACCAGGCCTCCTGCCCAGGCCAGGGGGCCGAAACTCTTTCCCCTTCCCCGTCCCCCTTTCATGATCATCGCGGACATGGACGGAATCACGGTGAACGAAACCAACAGGCTCAGGAAGACCGCGCTGGCAATGGCGATGGCAATGTCCCGGAAAAGCTGTCCTGCTTCCTCCTCCACAAACACCACCGGCACAAAGACGGCAATGGTGGTGAAGGTGGAAGCCACAATGGCACCGATCACCTCCTGCGTGCCGTGCAGTGCAGCGTCATACCGCGGCTCCCCTTCCTGATAGTGGCGGTAGATGTTTTCCAGAACCACGATGGAGCTGTCTACGACCATTCCAATGGCAAAACTCATGCCGGCCAGGGAGATGACATTGATGTTGCGTCCGAAAAGGGTGATCATCAGGAACGTTCCGATGATACTGATCGGAATGGCGACAGCAATCACCATCACGCTGGTGACGCTTCGCAGGAACAAAAGCAGGACAATCACGGCCAGGGCGCTTCCCAGAAATATGTTGTCGCGTACCCGTTCGATGGAGGCGTAGATGTACTCCGTGGTGTCGTAGACCTGTTCGAGCGACAGACCCCGGTGCTGGAGATACTGGTCGTTCAGTTTCTTGATGGTCTCCTTGAGCCCGGTCATCACGGTGAGCACGTTGGTCCCGGCCGTCTGGACCACCTTGAAGACCAGGGTGGAATCGTTGTGCTGCCGGACGATGACGTTCCGTTTGGCAAAACCGAGCTTCACCCGGCCCACGTCGCCCACGGTCACCGGAACCCCGTCCACCCGCTTGATGACCACCTCCTCCACATCCCGGGGCGCGCGGTACTCGCCCAGCACGCGCAGCAGATACCGGCGCTTGCCCTCGTCGAAGTCCCCGCCGGTCGTGTTGCGGTTCTCCCGGCGAATGGCGGACGTCACATCATCGACGGTCAGTTGGAAGGTAGCGAGTGCATCCGGCTCGAGGATCACCTGAAGCTCCTGCTCCCTCCCACCGAACTGCTCCACGAGTCCCACCCCGGGGACCCGCTCCAGCCGCGGTTTGATGAAGTTCTCCGCATATGTTTTCTCAAAGTCGATGTCGGCCGGGTCGCCCCGGGTCTTTCGAAGAATCAGGTAAGCGATGGCCTCCCGCTGCTCGCTCGCCGAAACGATGATCGGTTTTTCCACGTTGTCCGGGTAGCTCGGCACCTGGTTCAACTTGTTGGACACCTTGAGGATGGCCGCGTCCATGTCCGTTTCCAGCGCAAAGGTCAATGTGACATCACCCAGGCTTTCGCGACTCTCGCTCTCCATCTCGAGGAGGCCCTCGAGGGTCTTGAGCTTGTCCTCCTGGGGAATAATGATCTCTTTTTCGACCTCCTCGGGGCTTGCCCCGCGCCAAGTGGTGCGCACGCTGATCTTGGGTTTCTCCACATCCGGCGTGAGCTGGACCGGGACGCGGAACAGGCTGATGAATCCGAACAGGATGATCAGGGCCGCGCCCACGGACACGGTCACAGGAAGTCGAATGGCTCGTTCAACGGCCCCCACGCACCCCTCCTCCCATCAGTCGAGTATATGGACCGGCTGGTCGGGTCGAAGCCGCTCATTGCCCTCTGTCACCACGGGCTCCGTGTCACGCACCTCGCCACGGACGGCGACAAAGCCCTCATAGGCCGGCCCCTTTTCCACAGGCACGAATACGGCCCTCCCTTCCCGCACCACAAAGATATGATAGCCCTCGCCTCCGGCCACGACGGCATCCTTGTGCACAAGAAGACGAGACTCTGCCGGCCCCACCGGAATGCGCACCTCACAGGAGAGGCCCGCGAACAAGTCTCCTTCGGGATTGGGCACCAGGATCTCCACAGGAAACGTTCGAGCCGCCTCGTTCCCCTTGGGTACGACGCCCCGCACAGTGCCCTCCTGCTCACTCTCCCGGTTCAGCCCCTGGAAACGAATGGCGAACGTCTGGTCTGGAGCCACGTGCTGAACGTATCGGTCCGGCACAGGGACTGTCACCAGGAGGGGATCGATATCCACGATCTCAGCGATCGCACCACCCTCCTTAGCCCACTCCCCTTCCTCTGTGTACTCCTCCACCACAAAGCCGGCAAACGGAGCCCGCACAACGCATCGCGTCAGGTCGAACTCGATGGATTCGATGCGGGCCTGGAGCGCCGCAATGCGGTTCTCCAGGGCAGAGGCCTGGAACCGCGCATCGTCATACTGCCGGCTGGAGACGCTCTTCTCCTGATAAAGCGTCCGGGTGCGTTTCAATTCCAGAACAGCATTCTGATAGGTCTGCTGCACCTCTCGCAGCTCGGCCCTGGCCTGCTTGAGTTGAAGGGCCCATCGCGTCCGGTCGATGCGGGCCAATACACCGTTCCGGTCTACAGCCTGCGCGCGGCGGGCCTCCATCGCCACCACGCGGCCTTCCACCTCGGAGGCCACCACGCTCCTCCGAAAAGCCCCACTCGTGCCGATCAGGCGGACGTACGGTTTCACCTCCCTCCGTATCGCCGGGGTCGCACGTACCGGGGCCGACTCCGGTGCCTGCTCAGGTTGGGCCGAGATCCCATCCGCTCCTGCCAGAATGAGCACCATCAGAACAAGGCCTGTTGAAATCTTCCCCACGTGATACCTCTTTTTCCATTCCTTCTCTCTCATGACCCTCCGCCTCGCAGCAGCGTTTGTCCTCGCGTGCTCGAAAAGGAATCTACCCGTTCTTTCTCGAGCAAGCCTGGCGCATCGTTCGGTAGCGACAAGACGCATTTGGAATTGGAAACAGGGCTGAATCAAACCCGTTTGTGGATGGTCCTATCCTAACGAATGGCCTCGGCCTCGTCCACCTTGCTTTTGTAGGGAACTTGAACCTTGGGATAGGAACCTGATTGACCGTGTATGTGTAGGTGTTGGTGATGGTGAAAAAATTCCGGATCCAGCCCTCATGAATTCTGACTTGCAAGAGAGGGAAGATTCGATGGGCACGGAGCGCTTTCGTAGGGGATTTTCCTGGATCCTGGATCGCTCAGTGAAAGGCTTGAAGTCTGCAGAGCCTGACGGATCAACAGGCGGGCTCTTCGGGCGACTCGGCTTTCTTCTTCAGGCAGGCCTGGACAAAGCCGAAAAAGAGCGGGGCGGGCTTCTCCATTCGGGATTTGAGCTCGGGATGGGCCTGGGTGGCCACGAAAAACGGATGATCCGGAAGCTCGATGAACTCCACGAGCCTTCCGTCCTCGGAGAGCCCCGAAAACACCATGCCGTGGTCCTGGAGCAAATCGTGATACGCGGGATTCACCTCATAGCGGTGGCGGTGCCGCTCGGACGCGACTGAGGCCCGATACAGGCGCTGTACAACCGTTCCCTTTTTGAGCAGCGCCTTGTAAGCCCCGAGCCGCATGGTTCCGCCCTTGTCCACCACATCCCGCTGTTCCGGCAGGATGTCGATAACCGGGTGGGGAGTCTGAGAATCGAACTCCGTGGAGTTCGCGCCTTCGAGGTCGCAGACGTTCCGGGCAAACTCGCTCACGGCCAATTGCATTCCCAGGCACAGACCCAGGTAGGGAATCTTGCGCTCCCGGACCCGCCGAATCACTTGAATCTTACCCTCGGTGCCCCGGGTGCCGAACCCGCCGGGCACGACCACTCCATCCACGCCCTCGAGCTCGTTCGTGTCTTCCAACTCCGACGTTTCCACCCACTTCAGGTCGATCTTACAGCTCAGGTGTGCGGCGCAGTGGTTGAAGGATTCGATGATGGAGGCGTAGGAATCCTCAAGCTTCGTGTACTTGCCGCACATGGCCACGGTAATCTCCTGCTTGGGGTGGCGAAGATTCTCGATATACTCGCGCCAGCGTCCCAAAATCGGAGGGCTGTATATGTTCAGCTTTTTGTGCAGAATTTCAGCCAAGCCCTCGTCCTCAAAGATGAGCGGGATTTCGTAGATGTCCTCCACGTCCAGACCCGTGATGACCGCCTCGGGGGCCACATCGCAGAAGTTGGCGATCTTCTGCTTGATCTCGCGCGTGAGGAACGTCTGGCATCGGCCGATGATGATATCCGGGAAAATGCCCCGCTGTTTCAGGAGGTTCACGCTCTGCTGCGTGGGCTTGGACTTCTGCTCGTTCACGCCGTGGGGGATGGGTACGTAGGTCAGGTGAACATAGGCGATGTTTTCACGCCCGACGTCCTCCCGCATCTGACGCATGGCCTCGAGGAACAGCTCGTTTTCGATATCTCCGACAGTCCCGCCGATCTCCACGATGACCAGACCCGCCGACTCCTCACGGGTCACCGTGAAGATGTGCTCCTTGATCACATCGGTCACATGGGGAATGTACTGAACGGTCTTGCCGAGGTAATCGCCGCGGCGTTCCTTCTGGCGGACCATGTCAAACACCTTCCCCATGGTGAGGTTCCACGTGGACTTGCAGGTCACACCCACAAAGCGCTCGTAATGCCCGAAGTCCATGTCCACCTCGCCCCCGTCGTCGAGGACGAAAACCTCGCCGTGCTCATACGGGTTCATGGTTCCCGGATCGACGTTCAGGTACCCGTCGCACTTGATGGGAATGATTTTGAGCCGAGAGGAGAGAAGGTGGCCGATGGAGGCAGCGGCAATGCCCTTTCCGAGCCCGGAAAGCACACCGCCGGTCACGATGATGTATTGAGTGGGCATGTCGCTCACAGTGTTCCCCGTAAGAAATTCGAAGCGGGGGTCCAAAATTCCGCTCAGACAGGACAGGGCACCGAACCGGTCCCTGATATCCGCCACGACCATAAAGCCATTGCTCTATGCAGTCAAGCCAAAATGCCGCTCGTTTTCAGGGAACCGCGGCCCTGTAACGCCTCTTGCAGGGGAAAAATCCCGCCCAGAAACGCTCCTGATCTTTGACTTCGAGGACGTGCCTTGGAAATCCGCGAAAACACAATATGTTAGGTAATATGTCCGGCCGGACACAATATATCTTGACATTTCGTCTATGGACCCTCTATATTACACTCGATTCTTCGGCATGAAATGGGATGCCTTCGGGCCACTTGCCGGCCGACCCTATGGCTGCTATCGCGTAACCTGCGATTATCCTATTGGAGTTTGCAATGACGGAAGTTGTACGCATTCTTGTGGTCGACGACGATTCCACAATCAGCCAGCTTATTTCAGAAATCCTCTCCCTGGACGGATTTAAAGACGTGCAATGGGCTTCCAACGGCATAGAGGCCGTGAACCAATACCAGGAACTGATGCCTGACCTGGTCCTTATGGACATCTCCATGCCTGTAATGGATGGATATGAGGCCTCCTGCCGCATCAAGTCCATGGATCCGGAAGCAAAAATTGTGGTGCTCACGGGGAATCCGGGAGACTCAAGGGCCCGGCGCATCCTGAGCGAAGGCATCGCTGAAACCGTGATCACAAAACCGATCCGCCTTCAGAAACTCCTGGACATCGTCCGCTCCAAGGCCGCCGGCACTCCCGCTCCGGACGCCCCTCCCCCCGTATTTTCCATGCCCCAGGGGAGCCCGCCCCTGACGGCCTAAAAGCCCTCAACCAGCCTCTCGATCGGACACGAGATTTCCACCCCCCCGCCTCCGGGCATCGGGTGAAGGGTGTCCCTCCTTCTCTGTTCGTGGACGTCCTGTCTGGAACCGCCGATTCCCTGCTATAGGGTATGCAGAAAGGGATGGAGAAACACTTTGGTTGCGGCTATGCCGCACCCGGTGCTTTGAGAAAAAACTCCCGGTTTTTCAGCATCGCTTTGACCTGAAATCCGTTGACTCTTCGAACGAATCGTCCGTACAGTGCAAAACAGCCCCGGGTCCTGTAGAGCGTTTCCATGGGATCTTCTCGAGCCGACTGTCAAGACCCGAACGGAGTTGCCGTCATGACCGCACTTGTCGCCATCGTGGGTCGTCCGAATGTGGGCAAGTCCACCCTGTTCAACCGCCTGACCCGATCGCGGGACGCCCTCGTGGACGATCGCCCCGGCATCACGCGGGATCGTCTTTACGCTTCCGTCCGCTGGAACGGAGTCCCGTTTCGCATTGCCGACACCGGGGGATTTGCCACGCAGGAGGACGAACCCCTTCTTGAAAGCGTGCGCAACCAGGTCCTGCGAGCCATTGAGGAAGCGGAATGCGTGGTTTTCATGGTGGACGGCCGACAAGGCGTTTCACCGGGAGACAAGGAGATCGCAGATCTCCTGCGCAGGTCCGAAAAGCCCGTTCTCCTGGCGGTCAATAAGATCGACGGTCCCGAGCATGATGCCTTGGCCCTGGACTTCTATGAACTGGGCATGGAAAGGGTGTACCCCCTCTCAGCGGCTCATGGGTACGGGCTCGCATCCCTCATGGACGAACTGGTGCAGGGGCTTTCCGAAGATGCCTGCGAGGACGAGGAGCCCGACCGCATCCGCGTAGCCGTGGTCGGTCGCCCAAACGTGGGAAAGTCCTCGTTGATCAATCGCATCCTGGGGCTCGACCGGCTCCTGGTCAGCGACCTTCCAGGTACCACGCGCGACGCCGTGGACACCCCCTTTGCCTTCCAGGGAAAAGACTACCTCCTGATCGACACGGCCGGCCTTCGGCGCAAATCGCGTGTCCGGGAGCGTATCGATACGGTCAGCATGATCAAGTCCCTCAAGAGCCTCGATCGCTGCCACGTAGCCGTCGTGCTCCTGGATGCCTCCGAGGATCTGGCTGAGCAGGATGCACGCATCTGCGGGTATGCCCTGGAAAAGGGCCGGGCGCTGGTGTTGGCCGCAAACAAATGGGATCTCGTCAAACGCGACGCCGAACGGAAACGGGTCTTCGAGGCATCCATGGATCGACAGCTGGGCTTTGTCTCCTTTGCACCCACCCTGAGGATCTCCGCCCTGACCGGGGAACGGGTGAACCGTCTAATGCCGATCATCGAAGGGATCTGGGAGCCCTTTTGCAGGCGAATCGGGACCGGAGATGTAAACCGGGCCGTGGCCGACATCCTGGATCACAAACCCCCGCCTCGAGCGGGTCGCGGTACGGTCAAGCTCTACTACGCCACCCAGGCCGGTGTTCGCCCTCCAACCTTTGTGGTTTTCATGAATCGCCCGGATCTCGTCCACGTCTCCTACCGGCGTTTCCTGGCCAATCAGCTTCGAAAACGCTTCGGCCTCGAAAAGATCCCCATTCGCCTTTTTTTGAGAAAACGCGAGGGTAAAGGCAAGAGATAGTTAGAAGTACTTCTTGTTCTTGAAGATCACCTCCACGCGGCGGTTTTTGCTCCTCCCGTCCGGTGTGTCGTTGGGAGCAACCGGTTTCAACGCACCGTAGCCGATCAGCGCAATGTCCGCTTCGGGAGGGTCATCCCCTTCGAGGAAATAGTCACGAATGGCCATGGCCCGCGCCTGGGAAAGTGCCTGATTCGAAGCATACTCCCCACCGCTGCCTCGAATCGGGATGTCGTCCGTATGGCCGTCGATGTAGACCTGGTAGTCCGTGTATCGCATGAAGCGGACGACCTTTTTCAAGACGGGCTTCATGTCCTCCAGAATCTCGGCGCTTCCCGATCCAAAGAGAAGCCCGTCCCCGAACACAAGCTTGAACCCCTCCTTGAAATACTCGATTTCAAGTTTTCCGCCCGCCTTCTTGAGCAGTTCGTCTTCCATGTCGGCGGAAAGGTCGTCCATGGGGTCATCGGCCTTTCGAACAACGAGGGTATCCTTGAGCTTTGCCGTGATGCCCTCGATCATCACCTCCTTGGGATGGTAGATTTCGCCATACTCCTTGAAAAGAAGGATGCCGCAACTGCTCGTGAAGTTACTCATGAGGCTCTTGAGCTTGCGTTCGTCCATGGAGGACATGGAGAGCAGTAACACGAAAAACGTCAGGAGCAGGGTAGAGAGATCGGAAAACGTGACCATCCACGCCGAGGTCCCGCCCTCATCTGACTCGCCCTTTTTGCCTTTCCTACTCATGCATGTTCCCCGGGAACCGGAACAGGAATCCCTTGAAGTCGAGAATAGAATCTCCGGTCCTTTTCTTGAGCCGATACGGAATTTCCTGCTCGAAATCGAGAATGATCTGCACCTGGCGGTTGAGTCGCCCCTTCTTTTTCTTCCCGCGGTTGAACGGCGCAGGCTTGCCGAACCCATGGGCGACCATGGCATCGGAGGGGATGTCGCTCCGCTCCGCAAAGAACTGGAAGACGGCCAGGGCGCGTTGTGTGGAGAGGATCAGGCCGGATCGCGCAGGGTCCGTCTCGAACACGGTCTCGGCGTGTGCGGCAAAACCCCGTAACTCGATGAGGCTGGGGTCGTCCTCACGCAACACATCACCCAACTCGGCGAGAAAGGAGGCCGTCGATTCCCGAATCTCGGCCGAGCCCTCCTCGAAGAGCACGCGGTTTCCCAGGGAGAGAACCACCCGATCGCCCTCCCGGACCACCTCCACTTCCTGCTCCAGCGTGTTCTTGATCACCACGTTTTGAAGCTTCTCAAAGCTGATCTCCTCCTTCTTCATGGGGACCGCGCCCAGGGTGATGTTCATGCCTTCGGGGCTGCCGATGATGGAGTGCGCTCCGGGTTTGAACCCAAAGGCCCCGACCAGGGAGTTGAGGGCAACACGCTTGTTTTTCTCGTCGATGCTGGCGATGCTCAGCAGAAGGACAAAAAACGTGAGCAGGAGCGTGGTCAAGTCCGTGTACGTGGTCATCCACGCGTTGGTATCCATCTTCGACTGATCGTCTTTTTTGCCTGCCATATTGCCTCTCCGAGCCCCGGCCCCAAGGATGTGCATTTTTCGGGCACCGGGGCATCGATCCGGCACGTGCAAGGAACCGCCATGTCCATTCTGATGGAGTCGCAAAAAGCCGAGACCTAGAGATTTGCCTCTAACGATTCCAGCGACTTAAGTGTGGCCAACAGGCGGTCGAGCAAGTTTTTGCGAGACCGTCAATTCTTCGCCGCAGAGCGTCAACATGACCTGCCCCAGGCCCCGCCGAATCCTGTCCGCCCGAAACGGCCGACAGGGCGGGCCCTGGGGCGTTTCCCGGCTGCGCTTCGCACAGGAACTCACGTGGAGCGGGGATATCCCCTCCTTATGAATAGCAACAAGTATGCCAGGAGAGCGAAGGGCTCAGCCCGACAGACCGAAGACCGACTCGGCGTTTTCGCCGGTGATTCCGCGGACCGCCTCCGCCGGAAGGCCGGCCTGCTCGAGTTCACGGAAGTAACGGTCGGGCTGAATCAGGGGGTAGTCGGAACCGAAAAGAATCCGCTCATAACCCACGATATCCATTGCGATTCGGTAGATGTCGGGCCTGTAAAGGAAGGGAGAGGCGGCCGTGTCGAACCAGACGTTTTTCAGGACGTCCTGGACCTCCTTTTTCATCAGCCTGTAGAAGAACAACCCTCCTCCCCAGTGGGCCAGAATGAGGCGGTTTTGCGGATAGGCCTTGAGAAACGCATAAAGCTCACCCAGCGCCATGGCGGTTTTCCCCGGATACACATGTCCCACCGGCTCGTTCGTATGGAGGAGCAGGGGGGCGTTCCGTTCCGCGCAGGCCGACATGACCTCGTTCAATTCCGGAAGAGCGCTTGCGGAGAATCCCGCGTCATACACGGCAAGCTCCCCCACACCGGCAAGCCCGGCCTCGAGGCAGCGCTCCGCCTCCCGGGCGCAGCCCTTTGCGGATAGGGAAAAACAACCCAGGCCCACCAGGCGGTCAGGATATCGCGTCACCGCCTCCAGGATGTAGTCGTTGTGCCTTTGGTAGGTATCCTTTCGCTCCCAGGGAAACCCGAAGACCACGGCGCGATCCACGCCGTGCCGGTCCATGTCCTGAACAAGCGCCTCGCAACCGGCAAGGCGGGCGTTCGAAGGGCGGTAGAGGAGCTCAAAGGCGGGCTCCCCGTCAAACAGGTCTTCCCGGTTCTCTCGAAACACGCGGGGGAAAATGTGAACGTGCGCGTCAACAATCATGGAAGGGTCCCTTCAGCATGCCCGTGCGGTAGAGTTATCCCTCGAGACGAACGTCCGAACCCTCTCAAAGGATCTTTTGCACGGCTTTTTCCAGAACGCCCGGCTTGAACCCGACGTGTCGGTCCACGATTCTTCCTTCCCGATTCACAACGAACATCGTCGGGATGCCCATCCGTTCTTCGCCGAAGTAATCGCGGGCCACGCGTTGGTTCCCTCGAAGCACCGGATAATTCATGCGGTGCTTTTCCTTGAATGTCTGAAGGGAGGCATTGTCCGCCATACCTGGATCATCCAGGGAAATGCCCAGGACCACCAGGCCCTGGCCGGCATAGCTCTCCTGTAGGCGAACCAGCTCAGGGATGGAACGAAGGCAGGGCGGGCACCATGTGGCCCAAAAATCGACCAGCACCACCTTTCCCCGGTAGTCCTCCAGGGACACCGCCTTTCCCGAGAGGTCCTCCAAGGTAAAATCCGGGGCCTTGACCGAAGTCCCATCGGTCTCACTGCACGCACCGGTAAGGCCAAGCATAAACAGCAGACTCAGAGCCACAATCCCTTTCGCAGAAATCACATGGAATCTCATTGCATCTCCTTCATTGACCCAGCGCCGTTCCAGGTCGGGCCGAAAAAATCAGAGTGATTCTATCACCAGGACAAAGCCGTTGTCGAGCTTCACAGCCTGCCCGCGCCGCATCTTTTTGTCCTTCATAAAGAGGAGAAAAACGGGAAAACGTTTCAACCTAGCCCGAACCGAGTGTAAACGAGAGACTGAATTGATCTAATATTTTGCCTTAAATATACTTTATTTATATTTTTAATGGATAATATCATGTCTATTATTGATCACTTTAAAGGTATCAAATCAACTTACCCATGAAAACAACCCCTCCCCGGATCCGGCATCTCCGGATTGCACACCGGCATTGGATGTGGTAAGGGACGTACTCCATTCGTCGACAAAGAAATCACCGTTTCTCGACGATCGCACAAGACTTTGAGCCCGAGGACTCATGACGAAAAGATCCCCCATACACCCTCTTCCGTTCGCACTGGCGCTCATCGGCATCGCAATCGCGCTTCTGTCCTTTCTGGAGCCCCATATGGCGTGGCTCGCCGATCTGTGCGGGGTGTTCGGAGGCGGCTGCCGGGAAACCGCGGCCTTTACCCTCTTCGGTATCCCCGTAGCTCTGCTGGGCGTCGGCTACTACGCGCTCCTGGCGGGAGTCCTTTTCGTCGGGCGGGCCCTTCCCTTTCGTCTGATCATGATCGGCGCCGGGGTGGAGCTGACGTTCCTCTCGGCCCTCGTTACGGAAAATGTCTTCTGCCCGTTCTGCATGCTCACCTTCGGGGTCGTCGTCGGTCTCGTGGCCGTGGTTCTCCGCAGGCAAAGGACCTGGGAAGCCATGGCCCTGATTCTTCTTTTTTTTGTGGCTTCCTGTATCCCGTTTGCATGGGAAAACCATACCTTTACGACTCGAACACCCTCTGCGGCCGAGCAAACGATCGCAGCCCGTATAGATGGGGAGACGATTACGATTCAGGACCTGGAGCGTTCCATGTCCTCCCGAATCTACGACGCCCGCATGGAGCTCTACGCGCAAAAGATGGAGCAGCTTCGCCGCATGGTGGACGACATCCTGCTTCGGAAAGAGGCTGAAAAACAGGATCTGTCCCGACAAGAGCTCGAATCGCGCATCCAGGGAGAGGCAGGAGATATTTCGCCCGAGGAAGTGGACGCTTTTGCAGCCGAAAATCCCGGGCTGCAAGCCTCATGGAAAGGCTCCGAATCCTCTTTGCGCACGCGCATTCGCGCGTACCTGATTGAGGAGAAGGCCCATCAGCACCTTCGCGCCACCCTGGACGACCTCGGTCGACAGTATGGCGTGGAGTTTTACCTCGTGGAACCTCCTCTTCCCCTGACCCGGATCAGCGTGGGGGACAGCCCTACCCAGGGTCCTCCGGATGCACCCGTAACCGTGGTGGAGTTCTCCGACTATACCTGCTCGGCATGCCGGCAGGCCCACGAGACCACCCTGGCCCTTCGAGATGCCTTCCAGGGAAAGATCCGCTGGGTGTTCAAGGACTTCCCTCTCGATCGTCACAAGAGCGCCCGAAGACTGGCCGAGGCCGCGCGTTGTGCACGCGACCAGGGCCTGTTTTGGGAGTACCAGGACCTGCTCTTCATGGGCGGGGGGGATCCGGACGATTCACAGCTCGTGGCGTATGCCGTTGAACTCGGTATGGAGGCGGAGCCGTTCGAGCGATGTCTGAAAAGCGGCAGGCACGTTGCAGGGATCCTGGAAGACATTCGAAGCGCCGAGGAAGCCGGTGTGGAGGCGACTCCCACCTTCATCATCAATGGGCGCATTCGGCCCGGAACCCCGGACCCGGAAGCGTTCCGCAGACTCATCGAGGCCGAGTTGGCCCATGCGGGGGTCCCATGAAGATCGGTTTCGTTCAGTTCGCACCCGTTTTCGGCAATGTGGATGCCACGTTAGAAAGGCTGTCCCCCCTGCTGGATCGGGCCGGGGAAGCGGAACTCCTGGTTCTCCCGGAGCTGGCCAACTCCGGTTATGCATTCCGCTCCCTGGAAGAGGCGCGTAAAGGGGCCGAGGAGATCGGGAAGGGGCCTTTCTCTACGTTTCTCAAGGAGCGCTGCCGGGACCGGGGAACCTACATTGTGGCAGGAATCAACGAGCGTGCCGGGGACCGGCTCTACAACTCGTCCGTGCTTGTGGGACCGGACGGCGTTCAGGGGAGCTATCGCAAGCTCCACCTGTTCAAGGACGAGAAGGACTTCTTCTCTCCCGGAGACCTTGGACTTCCGGTCTTTCAAATCGGGGCCTTCTGCATCGGCATGCTGATCTGCTTCGACTGGATCTTCCCTGAGGTCTGGCGAATCCTGGCCCTTCAGGGCGCAGATATTATTGCACATCCGGCCAATCTCGTGCTGCCGGGCCTGGCTCAGCGGGCCGTGCCGGTCCATGCCCTGACCAACCGGATCTTCGCGGTGACGGCCAACCGAATCGGGACGGAACGCGGGCTCACGTTCACAGGGGGCTCTTTGGTAGCCGATCCGACCGGGGCCGTGCTCGTGGAGGGAACGGCCTCGAAAGACCATGTGGGAATTGTGGACATCCGGGAGGATCTGGCGAGAGACAAGCGGGTCACGGATCGCAACGATATCTTTCAAGACCGGCGCCCTGACCAGTACACGCTCCTGACACATTCGGTTTGAGCCTTCGGAGGGGCCGAGACGGGCATCAAACCCCGTCTTCCTCCGCCTTCAACTGCTCCTCAAACCGGCGGAAAAACTCATCCCGTTCCTGCCAATCCGGTCCGAAGCGCTTGTTGAAGTAATCCCCCAAGCGATCGAAAAGTTTCTTCCACACCGGTTTCCCCTGACCCAGCACGACGTCCTCCAAAAAAGTGCGAATCATATACACGCGTTCCTTGGGCAGAAAGGAAACCGCGCCGAGCTTGATGGAGGTCTTCAGGGATTCCGGCGACAGGGCGTGGGCCGTGAGCATAACCGTGGGAAACCCTCGGGATACCGACGTCCTGAGCAGCTCGAAGCCATTCACGCCCATGATGTCCAGAATCACGATATCATACGTGTAGCTCACGAGGTACTGGAAGGCCGTATCGTAGTCCCCGGCCTTGTGCACGATACACATGTCCAGCTCATCTTCTACGGTCTCCAGCACGTCCGGCTCATCATCCACAACCAGGACGACCTTTTCCTCAAGGGCACTCGCGCCCGGTATATCCATGTCGCCGCTCCTTTTGAATCTCCCTCTTCTCCCCGTTTCGGCGGAGGGAAAAATCCGAGGGGATCGCTTTCACGTGTGCCGTGGACCCAAGGAGATAGCTACACCCTGAACCCACATAGCGGACTCCTACGGCCGCAGGATCAGCTCTCGCTTTCTTCCGTTTTCTTCTTCTGTTTTTCCTGTTGTTTCTCCAGTTTCTTTCTCTGGCGCTTGCTCATCTCGGGCTCATCCTCGCCGGCTTGCTTCTTCTTTCCCTTGTCCTTGTCCTTCGGGGCGGCCTGCTGTTCCGCCTTTCGACCGGCCATTTCCGCTATTTTCTTCTCCTTTTCCTCGATAGTGGCAAGACGCTCCACCGTGCTCCGAAGATCGGCGCGAAGCTTGCGTACCCCACGGTCTTTGGCAGCGCAACGGGGGTCCAGACCCTTTTCACCAAGGGTCTCGAGGCGCTCCTTCAGCTTGGTCTCGAGATAGCTTTTCTGATCGAGACGTGCTTCTCTGGTTTTTGACGGCATGGTCCTTCTCCTTTCTTCCATCGAATCCACCGGGGACAATGCCCGCGGAAATCCGGGACTCAACATTGACGGTCTCGCAAAAACCCGCTCGACCGCTGTTGGCAATGCTGTAAGGCCATGGAATCGCTAGGGGCAAATCTCTGGGTCACGGCTTATTGCGACTCCATCAACATCCTAAATCCTTTTTTTTATTACCAGGAAAAACCGCAAGAAGAAACCAGAAAATAATGCATCGGACCGAACCCCACATTCACCTTGCCCCCTCCCCGGCACGAGGGTATAGTACGTTTCCTCGGAATTTGAGAAAAGAAAAGGAAGGAACGGAAACAATCACAGGACTCAGTGCCTTTCGGAATGCATTGCGAGGAGACGGTTTCGATGAAAATCTGGCCCGTCCCGGAGGGCGAACCCTCTTTCGGTAACGAGGCTCGTTCTTCGGGCGCTTTTTGGGAAAATCGTGGAGACCGACGGCACTGCGGTGTGGACATCTACGCCCCCGAGGGAAGCCGTGTGCTCGCCGTGGATGACGGCGAGGTCCTGGACGTGGGGACTTTTACATCCAGCGACCGCGTCCCCTACTGGAATACGACCTACTACGTGCTCGTCCGGCACGCGGCTGCTCCCATAGGGAAGTATGCCGAACTGGGGGAACCATGCGTCTCCCGGGGCGACCGCGTGCGCGCCGGAGATGTGATCGGGCTTGTGGGATCCGTGCTCGATCCGAAGCGGGTTTCGGAAGACGCTCCGAAGTACATTCAGGCCCTGATTCGGGAAAACCATCACAGTATGCTCCACTTCGAGTGCTATCGACACGTGCCGACCGAACCCCTTTCATGCTACCTGGGGGGGAACGTGTTCAGCCATGAGATGCCCGACCACCTGGTGGATCCTACACCGTTTCTGAATGCGATCTCACGCGGGTAAAGCGGGGCCGGACCGGTCCTTCTCATCCGACACATTCCAAGGGGGCATTGCCGTGAGATCCGTTGTGCTCACACCGCGGCCGGGCAAGTGCGTGGAAACCGTTGCCCGGGAAACCTACTGGAGACAGGTGGACGCCTGTATGAAGGCCATTGCACGAGAAGAACCGGCCGAAGAAATGGAGGAGGAAATCGAGCTCCTTCGCCTCTTCCTGGAAACGGCCGACGTGGCCTCGATCCGGAAACAGACCGAAGCGCTCATGGAAAACGGAGAACCTGTCCAGGTCGTGCTGAAACGATCTCCCGGCAATGAGCTCGTTGTGGACATTACCGATGGGCATTCGTGAGTCGCTCCCTGAGGGCCACGGGAAACGGCACGGCATGTTGGAGTATCAGAAAAACGGTCGCTACTTCGCCCAGGCGCCTAGGGAGCTCCTTGACCTGGCAGGGGAGGAACTTCGCCGCCTCGGGGCCCGAAGCCTCCGGCCGGTCCACCGGGGAATCCACTTCGAAACGGATTCGGAAGGCCTCTACAGAACGGTCTACTGCGCCCGATTCGTGACGCGGGTGCTCGCGCCGCTCCTCCGCTTTCGCTGTCATGCCGCGCGCTACCTCTATCGCAGGGCGCGGGAGATCGACTGGGCCGAACTGCTCTCTGCAGAGGACACATTTGCGGTGTTCGCATCGGTTGCCAACAGCCGGATCCGGCACTCGCAGTACGCGGCGCTGAAGCTCAAGGACGCCATCGTGGATACCATCCGCGACCGCTTCGGGAAGCGACCGGACGTAGATCGGAAAGACCCGGACCAGGGATTCGGGCTCCATATTGAAAACGACGTGGCCACCATCAGCCTGGACGTATCCGGGGGATCGCTTCACCGGCGGGGGTATCGCGTTCAATCGGTCGAGGCGCCCATGCAGGAAACCCTGGCTGCAGCTGTGATCCGCCTCTCCGGGTGGGATGGCGCCCGCCCCCTTTACGACCCTATGTGCGGGTCGGGGACCCTTCTCTGCGAGGCGCTCTCGGCCTATTGCCGGGTCCCTTCCGGCTATCTTCGGCAGCGTTTCGGGTTCATGGGGCTGCCCGATTTTGAACCGGATCGATGGCGGGCCCTCCGCTCACGGGAGGACCGCGACATCCGCCCGCTTCCCCCACGGTTGATTGGCGGTAGCGACTTTTCGGACAAGGCGGTCCGGGCGGCGCGGGCCAATGCGCAACGCCTGCCCGGGGGCGGGGAAGCGTCGGTGAAGCTCATGGATTTTCACGACATCCCGGATCTTCAGGACACCACGATCGTATGCAACCCACCCTACGGGGTCCGTCTGGGGCATACGAAGGAGATCCCCGGCCTGTACCGGGAATTCGGTGATTTCCTGAAGCAGCGATGCCGGGGAGCAAGTGCCTTTGTCTACTTCGGCCGGCCGGAGCTCATCCCGACGATCCGGCTTCACCCGGCCTGGAAAAAACCTTTGAAAAACGGCGGCTTGGACGGTCGCCTTGTGCGTTTCGACCTGTACTGACGTGAAGGAATCATGACACCATCCAGCATCCGCAATTTCAGTATCATCGCCCACATCGATCACGGGAAATCGACCCTGGCGGATCGATTGATCCAAAGCGCCGGTCTGGTCAGCGATCGGGATTTTCGAGATCAGATCCTGGACACCATGGACATCGAACGAGAACGCGGGATCACCATCAAGAGCCAGACGGTCACCCTCCCCTACCATTCCCGAGACGGCGAGGAGATCCGGTTGAATCTCATCGACACGCCGGGGCACGTGGATTTCTCCTACGAGGTCTCCAGGGCCCTGGCTTCCTGCGACGGGGTTCTCGTTCTGGTCGATGCGGCCCAGGGAGTGGAGGCCCAGACCCTGGCCAATGTGTATCTGGCCATGGATCACGACCTGGAGATCATACCCGTCATCAACAAGATCGACCTTCCCTCAGCGGACGTGGAACGGGTTCGGGAGCAGATCGAAAGCGAGTTGGGGCTCGATGCCGCCGAGGCCGTCCTGTGCTCTGCCAAGGAGGGCATCGGGATCGACGAGGTCCTGGAAGCGGTTGTGAAGCGCATCCCCCCACCCACGGGCCGGCCGGAGCTGCCCCTCTCCGCCCTGATCTTTGACGCCCACTACGATCCGTTCCGGGGAGTGATCATCTGCTGCCGCGTCTTTGACGGGACCGTGCGCAAGGGCGACACCATCCGCCTCCTTTCCAACCGATCCCGGTACCGCGTCGAAGAGGTCGGCTTCTTCCGCTTGGGCAGGGACCCCCAGGAGTCCCTCTCCGCAGGCGACGTAGGATACCTGATCGCCGGGATCAAAAACATCGCGGATGCGCGTATCGGGGACACGGTCACACTGGACGATCGCCCGGTAGAGAAGCCTCTTCCCGGCTTCCGTGAGGTCAAGCCCATGGTGTTTTCCTCGATTTACCCCATGGCCTCGGACGACTACGAGGACCTCAAGGACGCCCTGGACAAATATGCACTGAACGACGCGGCCCTGGTCTTTCAAAAGGACGCCTCGGCCGCACTGGGACAGGGTTTCCGCTGCGGCTTTCTCGGCCTCCTTCACCTGGAAATCGTCCAGGCCAGGCTGGAGCGGGAGTTCGGCCTGTCCCTGCTCATGACGGCACCGAGCGTCCGATACCGGTTTCACCTCAAATCCGGCGAAACGATCATCGTGGACAACCCGCAGGACTACCCCGACCCCACACTGATAGAGGGGGCGGAAGAACCCTTTGTTCGCGCCTCCATTCTGGTCCCGGAACGCCATCTGGGTACGGTCCTCCCGCTCTGCATGGACCGTCGGGGAGTGCAGCCCCGCACGGCCTTCCCCACGCCGGATCGTGTGGAGCTCACCGTGGACATGCCCCTGGTGGAGGTCATCTACGACTTCTACGACCGGCTGAAGACCGTGAGCCAGGGGTATGCTTCCGTGGACTACGAGATGCTGGACTACCGCCCGAGCGATCTGGTCCGCCTGGACATCCTGGTCAATGGCGAGCGGGTGGATGCCCTGTCGGTCATCGTGCACCAGGACCGCGCCCGGGAGTGGGCGCTTCAGGTCTGCGAGCGGCTGAAAAAGGAGATTCCCCGCCACCAGTTCAAGATCCCCATCCAGGGGGCCGTCGGGGGAAAGATTATTGCGCGCTCCACGATCTCTGCCTTTCGCAAGGACGTCACGGCCAAGTGTTACGGAGGCGACATCACGCGGAAACGAAAGCTCCTGGAGAAACAGAAAAAAGGAAAGAAACGCATGAAAATGGTCGGTTCCGTGATGATCCCTCAAAGCGCCTTTGTGGCAGCCCTGCGCTCGGAAGAGGATTGACGCAATGCCCCCCTGCAAAGCCCTTTCCCCTGCCCCGTCCCGCGGCACCACCGCATTCGAGCCCGTGAAACCGCCCTGCTCGAAGCATGCCGCGCTCCGGGACCCGGCACCCGGGCTTTATGTCCACGTCCCTTTCTGTGCGGGTAAGTGCGCCTACTGTGATTTCTACTCGCTTCCCGAGAGAACGCGCATCCCGGCATGGATCGAGGCCGTGCAGGCCGAAGCCCACCTGTTTCGGGGCCAGTTCCCTCGTTTCGACACCCTGTACCTTGGCGGTGGAACACCGTCTCTCCTGGGTCTACGGGAGCTAGAACGGTTGCTCCAGGGTCTCTTTCGGGAGCTCGCGTTTTCCCCCAGCCCTGAGATCACACTGGAGGCCAACCCGGACGACCTTTCCCCCGGTCGACTTACCGCTTACCTGGACGTGGGTATCCGGCGCATCAGCCTGGGGATCCAGGCCCTGGAGGACACCACATTGCGATTTCTGGGCCGCCGACACACCGCATACCGGGCGGAGCAGGCCCTGGCCGACATTCTGAACGCCGGATTTTCAAGCGTGAGCGTGGACCTGATCTACGGCATCCCCGGGCAGACATCCAGGGCCTGGGAAAAAACGCTCCAGCGTGTCCTGTGCTTTCGTCCGCACCATATCTCCTGCTATCAGCTGACCCTCAGCCCCAAGACGCCCCTGGGGAAGCAGCACCGTGCGGGACGGATTCACCTCCCCGAAGAGGACACCCTGGCGGACCTCTTTCTCGCCACATCCGAGATCCTTCGAGACCGGGGCTACCTCCATTACGAAGTCTCCAACTTCGCCCTTCCAGGGCACACCTCGAGGCACAACCGGAAGTACTGGCGCCGTGCCCCCTACCTCGGCCTGGGGCCGGCGGCACACTCCTTTCTGGCCCCGGTTCGATGGTGGAACCCCTCGTCCCTGGACACCTACATCCGGCAGATCTCCTCCGGCCGATCCCCGGCCGAAGGAAGTGAAGTCCTGTCCAGGGAACAGGCCCTCCTGGAAACCCTCGGCCTGGGCTTTCGAACCGCCGAGGGCGTGCCCGGTCGGGTCCTCTCGGCATGCGCCGACGGAAACCAGACCGTGCAAGACCTGGAGCAACAGGGCCTAGTGGCCCGACAAGGGACCCGTGTCGTGCCCACGTGCCGAGGCATGATGATCGCGGATCGACTTCCCCTGTTGTTTTTGCCGTGAAGGTATCTGGTCTCTGAGCTCCAACGAGTTGAATTGGATGGCATTGCGGTGACCACGTGACGATGAAATCGGGTTTATCCAAATCGCTATCGGGATCGGGATCGAAATCGGTTTCCACCATCCATAGGTTGTGGATTCTGCTTCACGTTGTCATTCCTTCCGCCTGATCCACGGAGCAGCACCGCAATAGATAATTTAACCGATCCAAACTATTCAATGGGTCCTGTAGAACGGCGGAAATCGACGGGTTCTTCATGCATATTGGCCAACTTCTTCGATACCGATCCCGATCCCGATTTCGATTTCGATACCGATACCGATGAAACCATACCTCACGTGTCCCTGCCGGGCAGGAACCCTTTCGCTTTTTCATGCTTTCATGATATCTTGGCCCGTACGTATGTATACCGATTTCGCCAAGCGCCGCATCCCGTCTTTGCATCTCCCACGCGCGAGGGAGGAAGGAGAAAAGATGAAAACACCCACCATACGGCTGATCCTTTGTTTCGCCCTCATTACCCTGGTCCTTTCCGCACCGTCTGAGGCAGGGATAGGGGATTTCCTCAAAGGGCTGGGCATGAGTGTGCAACCGGAATCCCTCTCCGAGGGAAAAATCGCCCAGGGGCTGAAAGAGGCCCTGCGCATCGGCGCCCGAAATGCAGTGGATCGGGTTTCTCGCACGGACGGGTACTTTGGAAATCCCGACATTCGAATCCCGCTGCCGAACAGTCTCAACAAAATCGAACGGATCGTGCGGGGCGCGGGCTATGGCAACCATCTGGACGCCTTTCTCGAAAGCATGAACCGCGCTGCGGAGAAAGCCGCGCCCCAGGCGGCGAGTCTCTTCGTGGACGCCGTCAAGGACATGACCCTGGATGATGCGCGCGGCATCCTGAAGGGACCGGACGACGCAGCCACGACCTACCTGAGGAACAAGACGTTCGATCGGCTTCGGGACGTGTTCAAGCCCGAGGTGCACGATGCCATGGCCCGGGTCGAGGTCACACGCCGGTACCAGAATCTGACCTCCCAGTTGAACTCCCTGCCGTTTCTGGACACCTTTGAAAGCCTGGATCTGGACCGCCATGTCACGGAAAAGGCCCTGGATGGACTTTTTTTCATGATCGCACGGGAGGAACAGAAAATTCGACAGGACCCGGCCGCCCGCGTGACCGATCTGCTCAAGGATGTCTTTGGCAGCGTGGCCTCTGGACAATAGCCTGAATGCGCCCCTTGAACGGCGCACCCGCCACGACGCGGGGGCGTCGATAGGGAGGCCGGCCCTGACTTCGCTTGCTTCGTGATGCGAGGGTTTCGCTTTTCAGGTGGAAACGACCTTGATCAACAGGCCGCTTCCGGATATAGAAGGACCTGCGGGGGAAAGGAGGGAATGTCATGGCCTTTCATCGGATTGCATGCTGTGTGGACTTCTCGGAGAACGCGTCCAAGGCGTTTGATACGGCCCTGGACATGGCGGAAGCCTTTCGAGCCAAGCTTTACGTGGTACACGTCCTGCCCCCGGTGATCAACCCCATGGTCACGGAGGAGGCCTGGGTGCTTCCGGAGGAACCTCGCAAAACCCTCCTGCTGAACCTGGAGGAACGCCTTCAACAGGACTACATGTCCCGCATCCGGCCGGGCATGGATCATGAATTGGTGATCCTGGACGGGCACGTTTCTTCTGAAATTATTGGGTTCCTGTCGAACATGGATATCGATCTGGTCATTACGGGATCGTACGGGGAATCCGGAATGGGGCTGGTGCTCTTCGGGAGCGTGGCCAAGCGGGTGGCCCGTAAGGCGGCGTGCTCGGTGATGATCGTGCGGGAAAAGGGCTCTTCCCCGGGTGAAAATGCGTGAGTCGTGAAAGCGGGGAGCCCTTTCCTCGCAGAGTCACGGCTCTGAAATCGGCCTGCGCAAAATCGCAAGCAAAGAAAGACTTAGAACAGTCACGTACACTCATACACAAGGAGGTTGTTGAAGATGGAAATCAAGACCATGGGAGTTGTCGGTGCGGGTCAAATGGGATCCGGTATCGCTCAAGTGGCAGCGGCCACGGGTCTATCCGTGGTGATGAACGACATCAAGGACGAGTTTCTGGAGCGAGGATTCTCGGCCATTGAAGGGAGTCTCGGCCGTCTGGTCAAGAAGGGCAAGCTCAGCGAGGACGACCAAAAGGCCATTATGGGCCGCATCGAGGGGACCACCTCCATCGACGACATGGCCAAGGCCGACTTCGTGGTGGAGGCGGCCACGGAGAATCAAACCCTCAAGCTCCAGATCTTTGAGACCCTGGACCAAAACTGCCGGGAAGGGGTTATCCTGGCCACAAACACGTCCTCTATATCCATCACCAAGATCGCCGCGGTGACCAAGCGACCCGACAAGGTGATCGGCATGCACTTCATGAACCCGGTCCCTGTGATGAAACTCATAGAGGTCATTCGAGGCCTGGCCACCTCGGACGAAACCCTCCAGATTACGAACGAGCTTTCCGAAAAGCTTGGCAAGACCCCGGTGCCGGCAAACGACTTTCCAGGCTTCGTGATCAACCGGATACTTATCCCCATGATCAACGAGGCGGTCTACGCCCTCTTTGAGGGCATCGGACGCCCCGAGGACATCGACCAGATCATGAAACTGGGAGCCAACCAGCCCATGGGGCCCCTGGCCCTGGCCGACCTGATCGGACTGGACACCTGCCTGGCCATCATGAACGTGCTTCACGAGGGCTTGGGAGACTCGAAGTACCGCCCCTGCCCCCTGCTCATCAAGTACGTGAATGCAGGATGGCTGGGCCGAAAGACCGGCAAGGGTTTTCACGACTATTCCGCATAAGGCATGGAATTCCGGGGGTCGCGCCTCCAAAGGCGATGTACCCCCGGGATCCATATCCACCCAAAAGATGCGTTGTTTATGAAACATGGAGGTGAGCGTCCTGCCTCATCCTTACGCCGCACCGTCAGAGATAGTATTTGCCTGTCGATCGAATCTATGATAGCTTTATTCCGGATTTCACCTGAAAATGCGGGAGAGCATCATGGCCAAAATACTGATCGTGGATGATGAGGAACATATCCGTTTTCTTTACTCGGAAGAGCTCACAGAAGCCGGATACGAGGTCATCACCGCGGACAGCGGGTACCGATTGATTGAAAAAATCAAGGAAGAAAAGCCGGATCTCGTGGTCCTGGACATCAAAATGGTGGATTACAACGGTCTGGATCTTCTACAGGACATCCGGAATACTTTCTACAACCTGCCCGTGGTCCTGTGTACGGCCTATGACACCTTTAAGGAAGACATGAAGTCCATTGCCGCGGACTTTTACGTGATCAAGTCGTTTGACCTGACCGAACTGAAAAACAAGATCGCTATGGCGCTGGACGCCGGGACCAAGCCCACAGAAAACGAAGAATAGCCCTCCTCAGCGGCGTGCGATGACCCTGGGATCTCTTCGCGGCGTCTGGAGCGGCACGCGCAATAGAATCTCCCCCCGGCTACTCATTTGTGGTAGTTTTCCCCTTCCAGAATCGTGCAGGCACGATAAAGCTGTTCCAGAAGGACGAGCCGTGTCATCTCGTGAGTCAGGGTGAGCCGAGAGAGAGAGAGGACCTTTCCGGACGCCTTCAGCACCTCCCTGGAATGCCCCAGGGCCCCTCCCACAAGAAAGCACACCGTCCCGCTCGAGCGCTCGGCGAGCCGCCCGAGCCAATCCGCCAACTCGAGAGAATCGTACTCGGTTCCCGATCGGTCCAGCGGTACCAAAAAATCCTGTTCCCGAATGCGTTTCAGCAGGGCCTGCCCTTCCTCCCGCATGGCCTCCTCCGGGGGACGGCCCTTGGTCATTCGGGCGGGCTTCACTTCCATCCATTCCGTCTTGACATATCGCCGCAATCGCTCGAGGTAGAAACGTTCACCCTCTCGCAGAAAGGGTGACCGGGTGCGGTCCACGACAATCACTCGGAATCTCAGCATCCCGCCCCCAGGGAGCCGGTCGACCGTCTCTTTTTCATTCTTACCCCTTCAGATCCCCTTGGAGTACCTCCTTCAGAAGCCCCTCCACGGCCAGGACGATCCGGGTCTGCACATGCCGGTAGTGAGCCGAGGAGAGGCCGAAAGGGTCCGGGATCTCTTCCGGCCGGTCTACGCCGGGGATGAACCGGCCCAGCAGGTGCGTTTTGTCCTGGGCCTCGGGAAAACGCTGCGAAATGGACAGGGTATGCCCGTGCTCCATGGCCAGGATGAGGTCGGCCCACACCACATCCTCACTGCCGAGCAGCCGTGCCCGGTGATTTCCCGGTGTTCCACCTCGTTCTAGAAGGAACCGGGCCATCTCCTCATCGGGCGAGTTCCCTGGAAAGGCGAAGAGCCCGGCGGATCGGACCTCCACGTTTCCCTGTTCACGGTCTTGAAGCGCCTGTTGAAACAAGGCTTCGGCCAGGTAGCTTCGACTGATATTCCCGCTGCAGACAAATAGGATGTGAATGGGAGGTCCTCGACGAAAGAAAAGGGATTATCGACGTTCCCTGCGCTCGAGCCCCAGGACCCGGGCGATCTCCAGGGCGGTCTCCCGCACGAAACAATCCAGATCGTCCCCTTCCAGGGGTTTTCCGGGCTCGGGGAAACGCGAAATTCCCTCGGCCTTCACCAGGGAGGGGGTGTTTTTCAAGTCGGCTCGCGGCGTAATCTCATAGCCTGGATCGAACGTGTTTTCAAAGTACATGTTCTGAAATCCCAGGAACTTGAGCATGTGTGCCGTGGAATCTAGAACGCCGATCTCATCCGACCCCACGATTCCCTCTTCGATGGCCTTTGAAAACCCGGCCATGGATTCTCCGCCCTGGGTGCAGACGATGTTGCCGTTACGGTTGGCCACGATCATGGCATCCATGATCTCCTGCTCGCGAACCTGGACCACGAACACATGCCTGTCCCCTGCGGCCTCGTCGTACCGACGCACCATTTCGACCACCCGGGGCATGGACACGGGATTGCCGATCATGGCGGCCTGGGCCACGCTGGGCCGGACGTTCACCGGAACAAAGTCGCGGCGACGCGGGTCCTTTTCCAGGTAGTATCGAAACACCGGGTCTGCGTGCTCGGACTGAACCCCCACGATCTTGGGCAATGCCGTGATCACACCGGTCTCGTAAAACTTCAGGAACCCGCTGAGCACCGCCGTGATGTTGCCGGCGTTCCCGATGGGCAGGACCACGACCTTGTCGCCCACCTGGTAATCGAAGTCCTGGGCGATCTCGAACGAGAACGACTCCTGCCCCAGGATACGCCAACTGTTCTTGGAGTTGAGCAGGGCCACGTGGTAGTCCTCGGCCAGGGCCTCCACGACCTTCATGCAGTCGTCGAAGACCCCGGGGATCTCCAGGACGCGGGCGCCGCTGCCGAGCGGCTGGCCCAGTTGCTGGGGTGTCACCTTGCCATGAGGAAGGAGAACGGCCGAGGTGACGAAATCGGACAGGTAGGCCGCATACAGCGCGGCCGATGCAGATGTGTCCCCGGTGGAGGCGCAGATCGAAAGAATGTTTCCGGTCCCCTGCTCCTCGGCGAAGTGATTGAGGAAGCTCAACGCACACGCCATGCCCCGGTCCTTGAAGGAGGCACTCGGGTTGAGCCCGTCGTTCTTGAAGTAGAAATCGTTCCCGATTTCCCTCCGCAAGGTTCGACTTCCACGAACCACAGGGGTATGCCCTTCCCCGAGGTACACGATCCGATCCAGGGGAATCACGGGCGCCATGAACTCGTAGTAACGAAACACTCCCTTCAAAGGCTGCTCATTGAGCATGCGGCGGTGGTCCAGGATGCGCCGCCACTGGCGTCCGTCCCTGCGCTTGAGCGCGTCGAAATTCCGGTCGTGAAGGAGCAGGACGCGGCCGCAGTCCGGGCATGTGTACAGCAGCCGGTCGATCTCAAAGGTGCGTTCGCAGCCCAGGCATCGGTACTCCATGTGTCCGGTGGGCTCTGGAAGGAGGGCGGATCGAACGTCCTCCGGGAAATCCTCGATCTTCATGGCTCATTATCCCCTTTTTTCGCAGCAGCGGGCTCATGCCCCATTCTATTTTTCACGGATAGTACAGATCCCTTCAAATTGCAACGCAAAGCACCGCCCCATTTCCCTCCTTGTGAAGGGCCCCGGATCGTGGTAAGGAAACGAAAAAACGCAAGGAAACACCGCGAGTCCCTCATGATCCGAGAACAGGCAAGAGAGGTTCTGAACATCGAGGCCCAGGCCATCCTGGACCTCGTCGACCGTATCGGGCCCGAGTTCGAGCGTGCCGCGCGCATGATTCTCGAGGCCAAGGGGCGGGTGATCCTCACGGGGATGGGGAAATCGGGTCTCGTGGCCCGTAAGATATCGGCCACCCTTAACAGCACGGGCACCCCATCCCTCTTTCTCCACCCTGCAGAGGCGATCCACGGCGACCTGGGCATGGTGACCCGGGACGACATCGTGCTGGCGATCTCGAACAGCGGCCACACCGCGGAGATCAACAACCTGATCCCGATCCTCAAGAACATGGACGCCCGCATCATTTCCATGACCGGCGGGCTCGACTCTCCCATGGCCCTGGCCAGCGATGTAGTCATCGACGTGGGTGTGGAGCGGGAGGCCTGCCCCATGGGGCTCGCCCCCACGGCCAGCACCACGGCTACCCTGGCCATGGGGGATGCGCTGGCCGTGGTCCTGATTCACAGCCGCCGTTTCAACCAGCAGGACTTCCGAAAGTTCCACCCCGGCGGCAACCTGGGAGAACGCCTTTCCACCAGGGTACAGGACGTCATGCTCACGGACGACCACGTGCCTTCGGTGCCTCTCGGAGCCGGACTCCTTCGGGCCGTGGAGGAAATCGACGCCAAGAACCTGGGAGCCACTCTGGTAATGGATGGAGACGGCCGGCTGGCAGGGATCGTTACGGATGGAGACCTGCGAAGGGCCATGACCCGTCATACCGACCTCAGCGCCCTGACCGTGGACCAGGTCATGTCCACCACGCCCAAGACCGTTCATCCGGAACAGACCACGGCCGAGGCCCTCGGCATCATGGAGATGTACGCCATTACCCTCCTGGTCATCGTGGACCATCAGCAACGCATTCAGGGCGTGGCCCACCTCCACGACCTGCTTGGAAGAGAGGAGTTCCGCATCAATGGCGGTTTCAACGGTCCCCCGAGGCCTGATCATTGACCTGATCACACCCCTCGAGCCGAGCGGCGGCATCGACAGGCGCGGAGTTCAGCTTCTCCTGGACCGCATTGCGCCCCACGTCCAGGGGATCCTGCTCTGCGGGCCCGGCGCCGGCGATGGAGTTTCCCTGGGACAGGCGCAACGGGCCGAAATGCTCGAAACCGCGCTGGATCACGGAAACGGCCGAACCCCTTTGATGGTCTGGATCACGGGGGAAAGTACAGAGGAAACCATCGATTCGGTGAAGGAACTGGAGGCCCTTCTTCAGGCCCGGGATCACCATGGTCCTGTCGCCTGGGTGGACATGCCGCTCCTCTACCACAGCAACCGGGGCCTGCCGCAGCACTATCGAGAGCTTGCCGAATCCGTTCGCAGGCCCATCCTCCTTATGAACGATCCGGAGCGGGTCAAGCAGGGAGCCCGGCCTTTGAAGCGGGCCAACATTCGGACGGGTATCCTGAAAGAGATCGCGCACGTCCAGGAGGTTCAGGGTGTGTTTTTTCGGGGGCCCCTGGAGCGCGCCCGGAATTACCGCAAGGCAACCCGCTTCCGAAACGACTTCCGCATGTACGACGGGGATGAAGCCTCGTTCCTCTCCCACCCGAGCCGCCACGGGGTCCTCTCCCCAGGGGCGAACCTGGCTCCCGCGACATGGGGTAAAGTGACAGCCGCTTCCCTGGAGCCGACCGGCGATCAGCCCGGATACCCGGACCGCTTACAGCAGATCTTGGAGCGGGGCCGCTACCTGGAGGCCCTTCGAGGAACGTACGCCGATCACCCATCGGCACGCATTCGGGCTGCCCTGGCTCGCGCAGGCGTGCTCGAGGCGTCCGACGCCGAACCCACCGACCCCCAGACCCAACAGGCCGTCGTCCGGCTTTACGAGCTCATGAAGGCCCACGGAGACGCGTAGTCAAACGGCGCAACCTCTTTAACAAGGCAGGCTTTTCGGTCAATGGCCGCAGCAGTCCGATCCGCAGGCCGCCCCTTCCGCCATGGCCTGCACGATTTCCCGCTGATCTGCATGCACCACGCTCTCCACGGTGAGCCGAAGGCGTTCGTTCGCTTTTAAATCCAGCAAACCCGGCTCCGGAATGGGGAGGTGCTCGAAAAACGCCTCCCATCCCTCCTCCGGCACGCTGAAGAACATCTCATCCCCGTCGGCTTTGCCCTGGATCGCCATCTCCAGGGGCGAGAGACCGCCGCTTCCCACCCCGAACACGAACGCGTACTCCCTGGGCCCGCGCACACAATCCACCTTCCCTTGTCCTTCCTGAACCACCTCCATGCGAAGCCTCACCTTTCGCATCGCATCGATCTTCTCGGCCGCCTGTGCCATATACGCCTCCTTGCCTTGATTTCACCGAAATCTCCAACGAAATGAATATAATCACTCACCTGCCCACTAACAAGAACCTCCTCGATTTTCCGTTGCGCGCATGGGCTGGGATCATCCAAATCGAAATCGGGATCGCTACCGGAATTTTAAAGGATGGTACTTAGGCTCCGGAGGCCGGGGGATTTCTTCCGCTCCCTGCGCTCCCGGCCTGGTCATTCCGGGCGGTTACGTCCGAGGGATTCCTGCCCCCTCCGCGTTCCACCCCCGCCGCAGGCACCCGTCATAAACCGGGATCTCTCCAAATGGTCCTTTTCGTCATCCCGTCAAACCTTTTCCGGGCGGCGGATGGCCGCGTTTTCCCCCAGACGTAACCGCCCGGAATGGCGAATGCCTCACGCTGATGTCCGCTCCAGAAACCCCGGACTCCTCCGCCGGCGAGCCGCCTCGACTCTCCGAAAACCTCTTACAACGAGCGTTCGGGTTCTTCTTCGTTTTCATCGCATCGGAACGGTATGGGTGCGGAATCCCTGCGCATCGCGTCGATGTCCGATCTCCGGGATCGCTTCTCCAGGAGAGAGCCCCACGCCCCTCGCCCCACGGAACTAGGTTCCCCATCGGGGCTTACAAAACCAGAGTGGGTCTTTTGCTCGAAATTTCAATGCGCTGCTATTCTTACGAGGTCTATGCCATGACACCCCAAGATTCCCTCGGTTTTCCCATAGGAGCCCGGGCGAAGGGGTGGGAGGAGGGATCGTGACTTTGCGGAAGGGCCTCGTCTTCGCCGGGCTTGTCCGTGGGGGACCCCCTGGCCAGTCCCCGCCGGACAGGTGCAAGGGTGAAGGAGAAAACGTTACGAATAGCGCAGGCGTTTGTTTGGTGGGACGCTGTACCCGGCGGGATGGAACAGGGAGGGGGCGGCTTCCCCCGCGGGCAAGTCCGTTGCGAAGACCGGCCCGGGAGTTCAGGAACGATCCCCCTGCCACCCCGGAGACCAGATGCCTTTTCAAATACTTACACCAACACCTTCACATACACATTTCTCAAACCTTCACCTTCACATGCCTTTCCGTCGGGCTCAAGCAAGAGAAACATGGAATCCACAGCGTCTCTGCAGTGAGACCGGGAACCGCCTTGACACCCTTTCCAGATACGATAAAGTACGCACGCGTCAACATCGACCGAAGCCATTTGACTTACAATAGGGGAGGATGTGATGAAGACCGACCTGGACGCCCTGTGCATCAATACGATCCGCACGCTCTCAGCGGACGGCGTGGAAAAGGCCCACTCCGGGCATCCCGGGCTTCCCATGGGATGCGCCGCCCCCGCGTACGTCCTGTGGACCCGTTTCCTGAAGCACGACCCGAGCCGTCCCGACTGGCCGGACCGCGATCGGTTCATCCTGTCGGCAGGTCACGGATCCATGCTCATCTACAGCCTCCTCCACCTCACAGGGTACGATCTCTCCCTGGACGACCTCAAAAACTTCCGGCAGTGGGGCAGCCGCACGCCGGGGCACCCCGAGTACGGTCACACACCCGGTGTGGAGACCACCACCGGCCCCCTGGGGCAGGGCCTTGCCAACGCCGTGGGCATGGCCATGGCCGAACGCTTTCTCGCCGCCCGGTTCAACCGCCCTGATCACGAAATCGTGGACCACTACACGTACGTCCTGGCCGGGGACGGCGATCTCATGGAGGGGATCAGCCACGAGGCGGCTTCCTGGGCCGGGCATCTGAAACTGGGCAGGCTCATCTGCCTTTACGACGACAACCACATTTCCATCGACGGCAGCACGGACCTGGCCTTTACAGAGGATCGGGAGGAACGATTTCGGGCCTATGGCTGGCACGTGCTGCACGTGGAGGACGGGAACGACCTGGATGCCGTGGAGAATGCCATTCAGGCCGCCAAAGAGGAGGAGGGCAGGCCCTCGTTCATTGCCCTGCATACGCACATCGGTTTTGGAAGCCCCAACAAACAGGATCGGTCATCGGCTCACGGTGAACCTCTGGGAGAGGAGGAGATCCTCCGCACCAAGGAAGCCCTGGGCTGGCCCGTGGAGCCCGCGTTTCATGTCCCGGAAGAGGTGAGCGCACGCTTCCGCCAGGCCGTGGCCCGCGGCCGGGACTGGAGCAAGGCCTGGGACGAGCAAATGGAGCGTTATCGAAACGCCTTTCAGGACATGGCCGATATGTGGGACCAGTGGATACAGGGGGAGCTCCCCTCGAACCTGGACAGCGTCCTTCCGGTCTTTGAAACGGAACCCAAGGGACCTGCCACACGGGCGGCCTCCGGCAAGGTGCTCAATGCCATTGCCCCCCTGCTTCCCAACCTGATAGGCGGTTCCGCCGACCTTTCCCCATCCAACAAGACCGTGGTCCAGGGTGAGCCGGTCTTCCAAGGTGAATCCTACGAGGGCCGAAACATCCATTTCGGCGTGCGGGAGCACGGCATGGGTGCGGTGATGAACGGCATGGCCCTTCACGGCGGCCTGATCCCCTACGGTGGGACTTTCCTGATCTTCACGGACTACATGCGCCCCCCCATTCGGCTCGCCTCCATGATGGGGCTCCGGGTGATCTACATCCTGACCCACGACAGCATCGGCCTGGGCGAGGACGGGCCCACGCACCAGCCCGTGGAGCAGCTCGCCGGCCTTCGATCCATTCCGGGACTTCGGGTCATTCGGCCGTGCGATGCGAATGAAACCGCCGAAGCGTGGCGTGCCGCTCTCGGAAGAAAGGACGGCCCCACTGCGCTCATCCTCACGCGGCAGGGCCTGCCCACGCTCGATCGGAAGGTCCACGCGCCCGCGGACAAGCTCCATCTCGGGGGGTATGTGTTGCGGGAAGCCGCGGGCGGCGAGCCCGATGTCCTTCTGATCGCCACGGGCTCCGAGGTGCACATCGCCCTGGACGCCGCCGATCGGCTCGAGCAGGAGGGGAAACATGCGCGCGTGGTGAGCATGCCCTCCTGGGAGCTCTTCGACGCCCAGACCGAATCGTACCGAGATGAGGTACTCCCGCGCCGAATCACGGCACGTGTGGCCGTGGAGGCAGGGGCCACGCAGGGGTGGCACCGCTTCACCGGGGACCGGGGACGGGTGATCGGCATCGATCACTTCGGCGCATCCGCGCCTTCGGGAGTGCTCTTCGAGAAGTTCGGCATCACGGCCGACCGTGTAGTGGAGGAAGCGCACGCCGTGCTGAAGGAACAGCAAGGCGGGCAATAGGACATTACGGCAGGTACTCCTCCCGCACGTTCTGGAGCGCGTGGAAGATGTTTCCCTTGACCTTGCGGTTCTTCCGGTAGATACGCTCGAGCATGTCCTTTATCTCCCGGCGCTTGCTCGATCCGGCCGTCGGGCACCCCAGATCGACCCGGGGCCACCCCATGTCCCGCGCATACCGCGCAATCACGGATTCATCGAGCAGGTAGAGGGGCCGAATCACCGTGATCCTTCCGTCGAAGAACGTCTGAACCGGATTCATGGTGCTGATGGATGCGCCGTAGAAGAGGTTCAGGAACAGGGTCTCGATGACGTCGTCCTTGTGGTGCCCGAACGCGATCTTGTTGCATTCGAGCTCGGCCGCAGTCTCGAACAGGGCCTTTCTTCTCAGGCGCGAGCACAGGAAACACGGGTTTTCCAGGTTTTCCGGTCCATGGGCTCGGGGTCCGCAGTCGCTGCGGATCACGCGGAAGTCGAATCCGTTCTCCTCGAAAAAGGCGGCCATTTGGTCCGCCGAATTGGTCCCAAAACCAGGGTCCACATGAACGGCGGTGAGCGTGTAGTCGATGGGAATCCGTCGAATGCGTTCCCTGAGAAGCCACAGCACGGAAAGGCTGTCCTTGCCCCCGGAGACGGCGACCAGGATGCGGTCGCCTTCCTCGATCATATTCCGGCTGTGAATGGCCTTGCCCGCCATCCGCCGCATCTCTTTGGCCGCGTATCCCACGCTGTGCTTGCTCGCTTTTTCCCGGAGGAGTTCCGAGGGGTCACCCGTTTTCGGGGGCTACGCGTAGACGCGTTCACCGAATATCTTCGTGCCGATGCGCACCAGGGTCGCGCCCTCCTCGATGGCCACGCGGTAGGAGTTGGACATCCCCATGGAAAGGACCTGCATCTCCACCCCGGGAATGTTCAGGCCCCGGAGCTTTTCGAAGAGTGCACGGGTCTTCTGAAAGTACGGCCTCGCGTCCTCCGGGTCCCCGGTAAACGGCCCCATGGTCATGAGACCCCTCACCTTCACGTGGTTCATCCCGGCGATTTCCTTCACGAGCGGGATCGCGTCGTCAGGCAGGACACCGGCCTTCTGATCTTCCTCCCCGCTGTTGATCTCCACAAGCACCGGCATGACCTTGTCGATCTTTTCGCACTGCTTGTCGATCTCTCGGGCAAGGCGTACGGTGTCCACGGTCTCGATCATGTCGAACATGCCCACAGCCTTTTTGGCCTTGTTCCTCTGAAGATGACCGATCATGTGCCATGCCACACGGTGGCCCACCTTCTCAAAAAGGGCCTCGGCTTCCTGAATGTAGTTCATGCCCACGATTCGAAGCCCCGCATCCACGGCTTCAAGGACCTCTTCGGCCGTGCGGGTCTTGGCGGCCGCCACAAGCTCGACACTGGAAGGAAGTTCTTCGAAGATCTGCTGTACGTTTTCTCGTATCATGAGTGCCTCCACGTTACGCTTTGGCAACAAGGGCGTTTCCCGCCCGCAAGAGCATCTCTCTCTAGATACTCGAATCCCGTTTGCGTGTAAACCCGCAATCCGGGGAGATTGCGGTGAGACAGGGACTGTGGTCCCTTTAGGCAGGAGGCGGGGATGTGGCGGGCCCGAGGCACGGGCGCGAAAAAAAGCCTTTCGCCCCTTCCTCAGGGGCGAAAGGCTGAGGATTTTATCTTCGAATCAGCAACTACAGGACGATCCGCAACTGCTTCCGCATCCACCTCCCGCGTTCAGATTGGACTGAATCGCGAATCCCGATCCCATGGCGCTCTCTACGAAATCCACATTGATCGGCTTAACCTGGTTAAAGAGGTCCTGGTTGATGATGTACGTGATATCGTTCATCTCGAACACCTGATCATCGTCTTTAGGCTCGTCCAGAGCCATGCCCAATGAGGGCCCGGCTCAACCACCTTGAGCGAGAAAAATTCGAATACCGGGTATCTCCTCTTTGTCCTTCAGAAAATCCTTGATCATGGTGTCTGCTTTGTCAGTGACCTGAAACATGCTTTCCTCCTCTGGGGGTCTCTGCCGGTTCCGGCAGGTTTTATACTTTAATAGTATACAATCATTTCCTTTTGTCAATGGCCTTTCCGTACATTGCCTGCATTGCTTATCAGCAAATTTCTCTACCGCTCCCTTTCTGCGCCTGTGCTCCCTTCTTCTACCGTGTTATCCGTAAAGAGACCAAAACCCGGAAACCGTTTCACGGGGCACGAGGTTTTCTTTTTCATCTCCCGGCAGTCCCGTGATGGCCGGGGAGGGATACGCGAGCCAAACATGTTCGAGCGCACGCAATGGCAAACACCTCTTTTTCTCCACACGGGGGTCCTCATACCCGAGAAAACACCCTCTCGAGTCCATCATCGCCTTACAGGGGTTCTTCCTAAAAAGGCTCCTCCTGAAGCCGCTGCTCCAGCCAGATGAGGACCTTGTCGAACTCGCCCCTGAGCTCGGCCATGGCCTTTCCCCTGTGGCTGACCTCGTTTTTTTCCTGGGAAGAAAGCTGCGCAAAAGTCTTGCCAAGGGGAGAATAGTAGAAGACCGGATCGTACCCGAAGCCGTTTTCCCCGGCCGGTTCGATCGCGATCTCCCCCTCGCACCTCCCTTCATAGGTGAGGGCGGGTCCCCTGGGGACCGCAACGCTGATGGTGCACACGAAGGCGGCTCTCCGATCCTCCACGCCTTCCATGGCTTGAAGAAGCTTCCGGTTGTTTTCCTCGTCCGTGGCCTCTTCTCCTGCGTAGCGGGCCGAGCGAACCCCGGGCTCGCCATCAAGCGCCGCCACTACGAGGCCGGAATCGTCTGCAAAGGCGGGAAATCCCAGAATCCTCGCCGTGTGCGAAGCCTTGATGTAGGCGTTGTCGTCAAAGGTGCTTCCGTTCTCCTCCGCCTCCGGAATGGGCCCGAAATCGTTCAGGCTTCGGAACTCCAAATCGAATCCGGACAAAAGCTCCTGGTACTCCTTCACTTTTCCCGGATTGCGGGTCGCCAGGACGATCAGTCGATCACGCATGAATTCGAATCCTTTCCCGTTGGTTCAATTCCGCTTCCATAGCCGCGGCCTTTTCCTCGAAGCCGGGCTTTCCAATGAGCGCGAACATGGCCGCCTTGTAGGCCTCCACGCCGGGCTGCACAAAAGGGTTGTGTCCGAGGAGAACCCCGCTGATCGCTACGGACTTTTCCATCATGTAGTACACCTGCCCCAGGTTGTAGGCATTGCGGCGGGGCACCTCCAGGATCATGTTCGGAACGCCGCCCAAATAGTGGGCGTAGGCCGGCCCTTCCACCACCTTTCGGTTGACAAAGCTCATGTCCACCCCGCGCTCCGGGAGGTAGTTCAAGCCGTCCAGATTTGCAGGGTCCTCGGGAATCGCCATGCGGCTGTCATGCTCCCCCAGGAGAAGGAACGTCTCCAAAAGGTTCCGCTCCCCCTGCTGGACCATCTGGCCGTTTGCGTGCAGTTTCTCGCTGTAAAGAGAAGGAGAGACCCACATGCCGTGCCCCTGGTGCCCCTCGCTCTCAGGGAACAACTGCTCCATCCACCGTGCCACGGAGTAGAGCGAAACCGCGTTCGTGGCCACCACCTCGATCTTCTTCCCGCTTTGCCATGCGGCATGTCGGACCGCGGCATGCACGAGCGCCGGGTTTTTCCAGAAGTCCTCGGACGCGCACACCTCCCGCATGGCGCGAAAACCCGCCACGAACTCCCGAATGTCGATGTTCGCCATGGCCAGTCCCACAAGCCCCACGTCGGAGAGAACGGAAAACCTTCCCCCGATGTCGTCGGGGACGACAAAGGAGCGGTACCCCTTGCGATTCGCCAGCTCACGCAAGGCCCCGCGATGGCGATCCGTGGTCACCAGGATGCGGCGGTTCGCCTCGTCTCCCAGGGTCTCTTCCAGAAGACGCTGAAGAATGCGGAAGGCGATCGCGGTCTCGGTGGTGGTCCCGGACTTGGAGATCACGTTCAGGCCCACGCGCTTGCCCCGCAGCATATCCAGGGTGTCCCGAAAAAAATCCGGGTCCATGTTCTGTCCGAGGAAGTAGATTTCCGGCGCGCCCCCTCGTTCCTCCCGGTCGAGCTGATTGAAGTGGGTGTGGGTCAATGCCCGAAAGGTCGCCTCAATGCCCAGATAGGACCCCCCGATCCCGATGGACACGAACGCATCGATCTCCCTGGAGAGGTCCGCCACGGTGTATTGAATGGCGTCGAGATGTTCCGGGGCGAGGTGTACCGGCATGTCCTGCCAGCCGGTCATGGCCACATCCCCGTCCCGAATGTCCCCCTCCCCGCGTTCCAGCCTGCGCTTGGCCTCGAGAACCCTGGGAATCAGGGTCTCGATGTCCTTTCGCGTAATGGGCGCCTCACCGGGTGCGTCGAACACGTAAGTCAAATCGAGGGAGAGGCGATTGGCCTCACAAAAGGCCTCGGTTTCGAACGCGTTTCTCTCTCCCTGGCCCCGCCTCCGCTGTGCTTCGATCGTTCCATTGGGGCCCATGCTGTTCAGCGTGATCCCGTTCATGCCTCTCTCCTCCGAGCCATTGCGTTGAAATTCCTGCTTACTGCAGCGGGTACCTGCCCAAGCCCGTGCACAACCCCTCCAGGGGGCGACCGTGCTTCCCTGTGCGGGACAAGAATACCGCGCCAGGGGCTCTACCCTTGTAGTATATTCTTCAGTACGATTTCAATGCCCGTATGAAGGACCCAGGGTCCAAGCTCCTTTTCTCACATCCCCGTAGCGAACATCCCGAAGATCCCTCTTTGCACGCATTCCCTTTTTGTGGTAGTTTCAATCCCCGTGAAAGGGATGAATCTATGAAAAAGTGGGGAATTCTCATTGTAGACGACGACGAAGTCGTCCTGGCCATGATGTCCGAATGGCTCGTCCAGTCCGGGTACACGGTATTCGCTGCAGAAAACGTCGCAGGCGCCATGGACACATTCAAGGAGCACGAAGACGAAATCGATCTGCTCCTCAGCGATGTCAAACTCCTCAACGAAACCGGGTTTGATCTGGCAGACGCCCTGGAAAGGGAGTATGGATTCCAGGATCACGTCTTCTTCACATCGTTCTTTTATGACGAAGACATCGTCGAGGAGCTCTTGAGGCGTGGAAAGCCTTACTTTGAGAAGCCCCTGAAATTCAAGCAGGTCATTCTTCCCTTCCTGGAACGACATTTCAGGGAAAAACAGGATGACTCCTGAGTCGGACCGAAACGAAAACGAAAAGGCGATTTGCCCCAAATGCCTTCGTCCCTACCCGCGGGGGAGCACATCCTGCCCGAAATGCGGCCTCGTCTTCTCTCTTTGGGACCCTGAAGCCATCCGCTCGGGACCCTCTACCGGCCAGGACGATGCGGAGGACGATCCAGCTCATCGCCTGTGGGAACGGGTTTTGACAGATCCGGACGATGAGTCCCTTCACCAGGCGTTCCTTACCCACTGCCACGAGCATCAATGTCTCGACTTCGCAGCCCGGAGCTACCAGGCGTTTCTGCTCCAAAACCCCGAATCCGTGCTGGGTCACACGTACCGGGACCGCATTGTTCAACTGGCCGCGCTCCCCCGGCGCGCCTTCTCCGGAACCCGCCCGAAGGACCGGCGCTACACCCGGCTCAAAATTCTGCTGGGCTTTTGCCTGGTCGCAATCCTCTGGGCCTTCCTGCTGGCCCGCATACTCCTCCGCCCATAGGAAAACGCCGAGGCCCCCATCGTGGGCATGCCTCCCGAAACCGGCACTCCCGGGCAAGTCCTTGCGTTACGAAGGCGATGCCGCATCCATGGCGTTCTGGACGCGCTCCATGAACGCTCTCTGAATCTCCTGGAGCCGATCCTCATTCCCGGCCTCGAACCGAAGCACGAGAACCGGCTGGGTGTTGGAGGCCCGGACCAGGCCCCAGCCGCCGTCAAAGAGCACCCGGGCCCCGTCCACGTCGATCACCGAATAGTCCTTTTTGAACTCTGCGGCCAGTGCCTCCACCACCTGGAACTTCAGCTCGTCCGGGCAGTCCATGCGGATCTCGGGCGTGTTGACCATGTGCGGAACGTCATCGAGGAGATCCTGAAGCCGGTTTTCCGTGTTCGTGAGGATCTCCAGGAGGCGGGCCCCGGCGTAAACGGCATCGTCAAACCCGAAATACCGCTCGGCAAAGAACAGGTGGCCACTCATCTCCCCGGCCAGCAGGGCCCCCTCCTCCTTCATCTTGCCTTTGATCAGGGAGTGGCCTGCCTTCCACATGATCGGGACGCCGCCGTGCCGCTCGATGTCGTCGAAGAGCACCTGGGAGCACTTGACCTCTGCAATGACACGGGCCCCGGGGTTGCGCTCCAATAGGTCCCGGGAAAAAAGGATCATCAGGTGATCCCCCCAGATCATGTTCCCCTTATCGTCCACCACGCCGATACGGTCCGCATCCCCGTCAAACCCGATCCCTAGGTCGGCCCCGGTCTCTTCCACCCGGGCCACCAGGTCCTGAAGATTGTCTGGAATGGTGGGGTCGGGATGGTGGTTTGGGAACCGGCCGTCCGGCTCGCAAAACAGCTCGTCCACCTCGATCCCCATGGTGCGGTAGACGTCCGGCGCAGCCAGGCCGCCCACCCCGTTGCCCGCGTCCACCACGACCCGTCTTTTCACCGGCCCCGGCCGAAGGTTTTCCGCCAGGTAGGCCAGATAGGGGGGAATGATCTCCACCTGCTCGAGGCTCCCGTTCCCCTCCCGAAATCGGCCTGAAGCCACAATGTCCCCGACCCTTTGAATCTCCGGTCCGTAGATGGTGGCCGTGCCCAGGCAGACCTTGAACCCGTTGTAGTCCGGAGGGTTGTGGCTGCCCGTGATCTGAACCCCGCCGTCGAGCTTCAGGTGAAACAGGGAGAAGTAGAGGAGGGGCGTGGGCACCATGCCCACATCCACCACCTCCATACCCGCCGAAATCAGGCCTTCCGCCAGGGAATCCCTCAGCTCCGGTGAGCTGATGCGGCAGTCCCGTCCCAGGGCGATGCGGCGGGCCCCATGGCCTTGATAGTAGGTCCCCAGGGCCCGGCCCAGGGTCCTGGCCGTCTTCGCATTCAAGTCCTCGGGGAAGCGGCCGCGAATGTCGTACTCCCGAAAGATGTTCGCGTTCACAGGAATGACTCCTTCCGTTTCTGCTTGAGAGCATCCACGATCTCTCGAACCTCCTGGCTGCGGCTTCGCGGAGCCACCAGCAGGGCATCCGTGGTATCCACCACCAGACAGTCCTCCATCCCCAGGCAGGCCACGAGACGCCCCGGCTGCGAGACCACGAACAGGTTCCTGCAGTCCACCAGCTCGATCTCTCCCAGGGCCAGGTTCCCGGCTGGGTCCGATTCCCCGGACCGCAGTTCATAGAGAGACTCCCACGAGCCCACATCGCTCCATCCGCATTCGCAGGGCACCACAAAGACGGGGGCCGTGGTCTTCTCCATGACCCCGTAATCAAAGGAAACGGGCTCGATTCCCGCGTAGACCTCGGCCATTTCCTGCTCAAACGCATCCGTTCCCAACGAGTTGTTCAGCCGGTTGAGGCCTGCAAAGAGGTCCGGAAGGCAGGCTTCGATCTCCTGGAGGATCACCTCGGGCTTGGCCACGAAGATGCCGGCGTTCCAGTCGTAGTCCCGGCTCTCCAGGTAGGCAAGGGCCGTGGCCCGATCGGGCTTTTCCACAAACCTGGAAACCCTGTGAATCGGCGCCTCCCCGGCGGCTGAAACGACTTCTCCGCGGCGGATGTAGCCGTACCCGGTCTCGGGCCGCGTGGGGACGATTCCCAGCGTGACGATTCCCCCCTCGGTCGCAGCGCTCTCGGCGTTTTGCAGGGCGTTCAGGAAGGCGGGTCCGTCCGCAATGTAGTGGTCTGCGGGCATGAAGGCCACCGGGCCCTGGCACCCCAGATGCCTGGCGTAGAGCGCTCCGAGACCGATGCACGGGGCCGTGTTCCGGCCCACGGGCTCCCCAAGGAGATGGACGCCCCGCCCCTTGAACAGCGACCCGGCCTCGGCCATGTGCTCGGCTCCCAGGACGAGGATCATCTGCTCGTCACGCGCTACAGGGGCCAGCCGATTGCAGGTCTCCACCACCAGCGGGGTGTCTCCGGTGATACGGAGAAACTGCTTCGGGCGTTTCCTCCGGCTCGCGGGCCAGAACCGGGTGCCTGACCCTCCAGCCATGATCACCGTGTGCATGGATGCCTCCGGATTAGGTGATAAGGTGATAAGGTATTGAGGCGGTAAGGGAAACATACAATGCATTCATGTTGCGCGACGTCATTCTAAATCGAACTGGTTCCATCGGCATACATATGACGAAACAATCCAGGGCAGAAGCACGGGGACTTATCAAGTCCTAATGGTTTTCCCCTCAACAGCTTAACACCTCAACACCTATCCCCTGCTTTTACGTCCTATAATCCGCGTTGATGTCCACGTACCGCTGGGTGAGATCGCAGGTCACGACACGGTCCTCGTACTTCCCCTGGTGCAGATCGATGGTGAGCGTGATTTCCTCCCGCTCGGCCATGAGCGCGGCCGCGGCGCTCTCCGCATCCGGGCCCCGGCCAAGCCCTCCTTCCACAATGAGGACGTCGTCGATCCAGATGCTCACCGCCTCCTCCTGCATGAGCACCCCGGACCGGCCGAGCGCGGCCATGATCCGCCCCCAGTTGGGGTCCCGGCCGCAGACCGCCGTTTTGACCAGATTGGAGTTGGCCACGGTTCGGGCCGCGGAGATTGCGTCCTCGGGTCCGGACGCCCCTCGAACCTGCACAAAGATCACGCGGGTGGCGCCCTCCCCGTCCCGCACGATCATAACGGCCAGTACCTCCATTACCTGCTGGAGTCCTTCCTGAAAGGCGTCCAGGTCCGGTCCGGAGAGGTTCCCGGTTCCGGCCGCGCCGTTCGCCAGGGCGAGCAGCGTGTCGTTCGTGCTGGTGTCCCCGTCCACTGTGATCCGGTTGAACGTGGCGTCCGCGGCGTGAAAAAGCGCCTTCTTGAGATCCTGCGGGGGGATGGCGGCATCCGTCAGCACAAAGGACAGCATCGTGGCCATGTCGGGCATGATCATACCGGCGCCCTTGGCCACCCCCACGATTCGGTAAGGTTTCCCATCGGCCCTACCGTCAAAGCGGCTCATTTTGGGAAACGTGTCTGTGGTCAGGATCGCTTCGGCGAACTGCGGAAGCCCGTCCTCGGAGACATCGCCAGCGACTCTCGGGACAGCCTTTTTCAGCTTTTCCATGTCCAGGCGCGCACCGATGACGCCGGTGGAGGCCACGAGGACGTCTTCAGGAGCGGTCTCGAGGGCACCGGCCGCTATAGCGGCCGTGCTTCGAGCATCTTCCAGGCCCTGCGGCCCGGTGCAGGCATTGGCGCACCCTGCATTGGCCACGACGGCGCGCGCCGCACCCCCCTGAATGCGCTCCCGGCACAGGAGCACCGGGGCGGCGCAGACCCGATTCGTGGTGAATACACCGGCCACTGCGGCCGGTTCATCGGAGACAATGAGTCCCAGGTCCAGGCCCCCATGCTTTTTCAGGCCCGCAGCCACCGCCCCCGCTCGAAACCCGGATACCCGCCAATCCGTTTCCTTCATGTCCCCCGCCTCTTCCCTTTCCCCTTCCGCCTATATCCTTTTGTTTCTGTCCTTCGACCTTCGACCTTTCACCTTTGTCCTTTGTCCTTTGTCCCTGAACCTTCTTCCTACCCCTTACCCCTGAATCCTTAATCCTATATTCAGAGGTTTCTTCCGCAGCACTTCTTGTACTTCTTGCCGGACCCACAGGGGCAGGGATCGTTTCGTCCCACCTTCTTGCCTTCGCGCTTGACCGGAGCCGGCCGATCTCCCTCGTCGCCGTGGCTCAAATGCATGGGCCGTCTCTTTTTCTGTGGAACTTCCTTTGGCTTCTGCCTCAGGACCTGAAACCGGCCCAGGGTCATGAGGGTCTCCTCCCGGATTCGGTCCATGAGCTCTTCAAACAGGGCGAACCCCTCTTTCTTGTACTCTCGCAGGGGATCCATCTGGCCGTAGCCCCGCAAACCGATCCCCTCCTTCATGTGGTCCATGTCCTGAAGGTGAGCCACCCACTGCTCATCGATGATCTGGAGAAGGACGATCTTCTCGAGCATGGCAAGATCCTGCTCGCCGAACTCCTGCTTCCGCTTCTCATAGGCGGTCTGCGCCCCCTCTCGGAGCAGGTCGGCCATCTCATCCTGCTTGAGCGATTGAAACTGGTCTTCTCCCAACTCCTCGGCGGTGACCCTGGGAACGAACCCGAAAAGGCGGGACACGCTCTCCCTCAGACCCTGCATGTCCCAGTCCTCGGGAAACGTCTTCGGGTCGGTGTACCGCTCCAGGAGGTCCTGGAGCTTCTCC
>JASFQI010000001.1:0-51046 GCA_050115555.1 Desulfobacteraceae bacterium | reverse complement strand
GGCGGCGCGGTCGATCCCCTGCCTGTGAGGCGCTTTTCCGAGATCGGCGCGAGCCGCTTCCTGGCCGTTCTCTCCCGCCCCCTTCAGGCCACCTGCGAACCCCCGGGACTACTGGAGCGTGTGCTCCTGTGGCGGTACTTCAGCCGCCATGACTGGATTCTGAACACCCTGTTGGATTCGGCAAAGCGCTACAATGAGCAAACCGCACGCCTCGCCTTCATGAGTCATGGATCCGACCCCAAGGCCATGGTCCTCTGCCCGGAACGCCTTCCACCGGCCGGTTTCATCACCCGGGACCGTCGAAAAATCAACCGGACCATCGACCAGGGGTACCGATCCACGATGAAACAGGCGGAGGCGATTCAACGTTTCGTCTCCGGACCGCGGGCGTCAGGAAACTGACGGGCTCCGTCCCGTCCCGTTCATCCTGACCCCAACCGTTCGGAATTCTTTTGAAAAACTTCCACGGGCCCCTGGCACGATTCCTGCTCAAAAGGGAAGTCGGCAGGGGGATGCGTTTCCCTGCGCCATCCGGCCGGAGCGGGGGATGGACCCGTCACTCCAAATGCAAAGGAGCCATTGCATCCCATGGCCATCGGTGGGCGTTGCCTGGGGCTGCAGTGTTGATCCGCACAATGAACGCTGAGGTCTTCCTCACCATTCTGTTTGCAGATATCGCGCAGAGCACGCGTCTCTACGAGATCTTCGGGGACCAGGCGGCTCAGAACCTGATCTCCATCTGTCTCGGGCGTCTTTCCGAGGTCACGGCTCTTCACCGCGGCACCGTGATCAAGACGATCGGGGATGAGGTGATGTGTACCTTTCCCGAAGCCCGGGAGGCGGTGGAGGCAGCCAGGGCCATGCATGCATCCCTGGAGAAACCCGTCCCGGCCGGTGAGGACCGGAGCATGTCCCCCAACCTTCACGTGGGCCTTCATGCAGGCCGCGTCATTCGTGAGGGGGGCGACGTTTTCGGTGACGCCGTGAACGTGGCGGCAAGGCTCGTGAAGCTCGCCAAGCAGCGCCAGATCCTGATGAGCAAAAACGTGATGGAAGCACTGGCTGAGCCGGAAAAGGCGTCGGTCCGCTTCCTGGGCCGCATCCCTGTTCGGGGAAAAACCGAAGAAATCCCCATCTACGAATGGATCTGGGAGGCGTGTGATATGACCATCATCGCCGATCACGCGCTGATCTCCCCGGTCGCCGAGGCATCCATGGAGTTGCGATTCGGCGACCAGCGAATTCGAATCGGCCCGCTCCGCCCTACGGTTACCGTCGGCCGGGACATTAAAAATGACTTTGTGCTCCCGGGGACCCATGTCTCTCGCTCTCATGCGCGTATCGAGTACCGGGGCGGCACATTCCTTCTCTCGGACAAGAGCTCGAATGGAACCTATGTCTCCTTTCAGAACGGGGAGTTTGTGCACCTGCTGCGCGATCAGATCGTCCTGTACGGTTCCGGGGTCCTTTCTCCGGGAGTCAAGGCCGAATCCGAAGCTGCGGATACGATCCACTTTGAGGAGGCCACCTGAAGGGACACCTCCCTGCGTTCTCCCCACATGAATTCAGCAATGAGAAATTTTCCTTCTCACCCTGACATGTGAATCAGAACCCACCCCAGGGGGAGTCGGAGCCAGGCGAGGACAAAATATAGCATTTTTGGATGGAAACGATTCTATGCGCTGCGCTTCTGCTTGACGGCCAGGACAGCCTGATTTCGAAGCGTTCTGAGATAATTGATGTTCTTTTCGTCGAAAAGACTCCCGGTGTTTTCCCGGCCCAGAAAAAAGAGTCCAAAGGGCCGCTTGTCCACGATTACGGGAAACAGCGCGAATGCAGGGTCGCCCACGACTTCGTAGTACCAGCCGGGGATGCGCTTTCGGATTCGGGGATCCTTCGCGTCGCTGATGGTAATGTCCTTCCCCTGGGTTACGGCCAGGCCGAACACGTCCCGTGTTTTTCCATTGATCTGGAACCGGAAGGCGCTGGACACCGCCTCCACGTCCTTGCCGAAACCCATTCGCGCGGCCATGACGGGCCGGCCTCCCTCGCGGATGCACAGAATCACGCTTTTCAAGGCCAAGCCTCTGTACATGGTTTCCAGAACCATGGTCAGTACGTCGTTCAGATCGTATTCTCCAAGGATGGTGTTCGTGATGTCCTGAATACCGTTGATCAGGATGCTTTGAAGGTCCGGGATTTCTCCATTTCCCGCATACCCGGCCGGAAGCTCGATCTCCGATGTGTCCATAAAGTTCCCAGCCGTCGTCGAAGTCCCGCGGGATTTCAGGGCGGCTTCGGCGAACTCTGGAGTGGCCTCCGGGTCCCCTGAGCGGTTTGCCAGCCGGTGCATGAGGCGGCTCTGCTCCAGGTTCATATCGAGCACATCTGAAAACTCCTCCACGCGCTTCTTGGTCCTGCTCAAAAGCCTCGAGAGCTGTTTCTCGTTCAAAGGAAAGCATTCCTCAAATTGATCGAGAATTTCCTTCAGCTTTTTCCGTCCTCTTTCTCCTTCCATCGAGGTGGTGGCCTCGATGAGATCGTTGGAAAAGCTGGAGAGATGTTGCAGGCGCTCCACATCCGAGGCCGGTCTGCCGGCCTTGCCTTTGGGGAGGGCCTTCATGCTCTGGACAATCCGATCCGGAAAATGCCAGGTATGGGACACTCCCATGCCAAGCTCTTCATAAGAAATACCCAGAACGTCCCGGACAGCCGCTGCCTCGCGCTTCCCTTTGGAGGCCATCAGGCTCTGGATCTGCTGGTACTCCTCAGGGAAATAGCACAGCACAAGATGGCGCCCCAGGTTGTGGATCATGGAGCAGATAAAGGCTTCCTCACTTCCTTCGAATCCCGTGCCGTCGGCCAGGTCCTTGGCGACCAGGCCGCTCATGAAGCTTTGGAGGGCCGCATCCTTGAGCTCCACCGTGTGGAAGCTGTTCTTCATGTGATCGAAGAGCATGAGACAGGAGGCGGCCATGCGGACCTGCTCGAATCCGAGGATGACTACAGCCCTGGATACCGTGGTGATGGATCCGGCGAACTGGCCGTAAAAGGCGGAATTCACAAGCCGGAGAAGCTTGTTGGTCAGGGAGTAGTCCTTCAGAATCGAGTTGGCGAGCTCGGATGCGGAAGCCATGTTGGCCCGGGATACGGAGGCCTTGTTGTTGATCTCCATGATGTTCTTGGAGAACGTCGGGAAATCGCCCTTGTGTCGAATCCTTCGAAGCAGGAACTCCAGGGTGCTGTGGGAAGATGCCGCCTCAGCCGTCTCCTCCTGCTGCCGCTCATCCTCCACCAGGTAGCGCTCCAGGTCCTCGCGCATGGCCGCGGCCGAGGCGTATCGCACGTCCCTCTTTTTTTCCACGGCCCGGAGAAAGATTTCTTCCAGGCCTCTTTCGATGTCCGGGTTTTCCAGGGAGGGTGGAGGAAGCGTTTCGCTTGCGATCTTGTACATGACCGCTACGTAGTTGTCCGCCTGGACCGCCGGATGGCCCAGGACCATCTCGTAAAAAATGAGCCCCAGGGAAAAGATGTCCGACTGGGCCGTGACAGGATCCTTGGAAAAATGCTCTGGTGACATATAGCACGGAGTCCCGGAAACATCCTTTTGAATGCTCTCATCAACGCCCACCATCACGGAGATCCCGAAGTCCATGATGCGGGGAAGCCCGTTTTTGTCCAGAAGGATGTTCGATGGGCTGAGATCGCGGTGAACGATGCCCTGATCGTGGGCGTTCTGAATGCCGGCCAGGATCTGAATCATCAGATCGATGGCTTCGCGAACACCAAGGGAGCCCTGCTTCTCGATCCGCTCTCCCAGGCTCATGCCGTCTACGTACTCGAAGACCAGGAAGAGGAGCCCTTCGTCCTCGCCGGCCTCGTACAGGGGAATGATATTCGGGTGCTGGAGGCGGCTGACCAGCTTGGCCTCCCGCATGAGCCGGTTCTGCTGGGTCTTCAGGGTGGACGAGGACACTCGAATCGTCTTGACCGCCACGAAACGCTCCAAACGCGGGTCCCGCGCCAGGTACACGACGCCCTGGGATCCTTTTCCGAGGACCCTTACGACGTCAAATCGTCCGATGGTTTTTGGATGGGACATGGGCATCGCCAAAGAACGCACGCCCGGACCGGTTGCGCTCGGAAATCGTACGCGGAATGCGCCTTCTTTCCATGACAAAGGAAGCGCCTCCACAGGCACGAAACAGGCAGAAACCGCAACACGGCACCAGGAGAACGCGACTCCTTTCCTTTTAAGGGACTGAGATACCGTAACTTATGCAAGAGAAATGCCGAAATCGCCGGTGTGCACTGTGATCGACAGGAGGAACGCCCGCTCCCGGATCGTTCGAGCCCCATTGGTGAGATCGGGAATCCCCTAGCGAGTGCCCGTCCAAAAATGCTTTTCGGGCACTTGCGAGTTTCCAATTCAGAAATGAGAAGTTTTTCGCAAGATCAAGGACAATTCCGCAGGAAAGCGGAATTGGAGCCCGCCGATGGCGGGACCCGAAGGGTGAGGGCCACGGATGGCCCGAATCAAATCGAGGGATTACGCGGAGACGTACTTTAGTACGTCGCACAAGGAATCCCGATGATTGACACAGAGATTGCGGAAAAGAGCCATTTCTGGATGGAAACTAGCGAAGGTAATCCTTCACCACCCGCCGGGCCTCTCCGGAGTCCACGCGTCGGAGGATCGGGTACAGACGGCGGCAGTCCTGTAGTTCTAACCGCTGAACCGTCCGAAGGACCCTGATCTCGTCGCGCGTATGGAAAAGCGCATCGTCCTCTTCCTGCGTCTCCTCCTTCTCGATCAGTTTGTTGTACACTAGGGCCCTGGCCGCGAGCAGGTCCTCCCTCGCATCGCGACCGTGCGGGTGAAAAATGTAGAGCAGGGTGAGGACATCGCCCGGTCCGTAAAGGTGGGCGGGACCGCCGAGGGCCCGGGCCGTGGGGGCGGTGAGAAATCGCGGAAGGATTCGGGGGGCACCGGAAAGAAGCGTACGCAAAAAGCCCGGAAGGGCGAAGTGCATCTGACCGGCCTCGACATAGACGGATCGGTCCCTGGCGATCACGGGTACCAGGGCCTCGGCCCGCATCCGGTCCCGGATCCCGAACCGCCGGGCATCGGCCCGGGCGAACCTCTTCACCTCATGGATGACCTCGTCAAACCCGGAGCCGGCCACGGCCTTGTAAAAGGCCAACAGAGCGGCCGTGGCCTCATGTTCGGCCCTGTACACCACGGAGACGGGGGTGTCTTCAGGTAAATCCGCAGGCGCGGCGCCCGCTACAAACCGATCATGGATGGAAATCAAGTGCTCAAGGTAGGGCTCGACCTGCACGATCCGCTTCCCCTTACGGTGCATTTCGCGTAGGAGTGTACACATGCGGCGGCCGAACTCGGGGTACTCCAGGTCGAGCGTGAGGAGGTAATCCTCCACGGCCATCTCCTGGTCGAGCATGGGAACAAAGGCCTTGGACGGCGGATCCTCCAGACAGATGGTATCAAAACACTCCATGAACCCGGCCGCAAGGGGTACGGTTTCCGGGCGGTGGTTGGAAAAACCGACGACCGCACCCTCCTCTATCACCCCTTTTCCCGGCACCCCGGCTCTGTGCCTCCGACTCGTGTGCTCATTCTTTCTCCCCTCACCCAAACCCGAACACGCATCGGCCAGTAGCGGGGGCTTCGAAGGCGTTTCCAGGCACGCCGTCCCTCCCGCCTCTCGTCCTGCGCCGGCGACGCGTCTCCATAGACCTCCCGGTTCACCAGTCCTACGATCCTTTCAATCTCCCTTGAGAGGGAAATGAACACGCTGGAAAGCTTGCGACCGTACTCACTGGGCGTTTCGTTCGCGCCCTTCGGCAGACCGCTGTGCTTGCCCCATACCGCCAGGCGGCTGTAGAGCCGAACCGGCCCGGGATCCTTCAGCGTTTGAATCAAACGAGGGACGGACAGTGCTCGAAACAGGCGAATCCATTCCTTGAGCCACGCGACAAGCGAAAATTTTCGGGGAACCCTCGACCTTCGGGGGCCGGATCGCCCCAGTAGTGTCTTCAACCCCAGGAGGACCACCGCCCCCAGCACGGTCACCAGCACCGCGACCAGAAACCCGGTGAGGCCCCACCCCAGGACTTCCTCCAGGAGACCGATCTCCGCCTCCGCCCCTCCCTGGGGAAGCGAACCCTCCCCCCCTCCGGGGTGGGAGGGGCCTTGATCGGGCGGGGTGCTCCGATGGGCGAGGAGAAACCGCAAACACCGGACCAGGACCGGCCCCAAGGGGGAAGTCGTCTCCTTGAGGGCATGGAACGCGAGCTGCGTACCCTGCTGGAGAAACGGCATCGCGAAAAGGACGATCCCCGCGCCCGTCCCCAGAATCAGGAAGGAAAATCCTGTGAGCGTCCAAAGGCCTTGGAACGGTTTCGGGTCGACGGACCCGTGCGCCTCCGGAGAGGCCATGCCCATCGTCAGCACGCTCGCCCAGAAGAAGAGGGCAAAGAGAGGTACCGACGGACCCCATGCCAAATTCACACCCCATCGGACCCGGGCCAGGGCCCCCGCGAGGAAAACAAGCCCCCAGCAGGCCACACCCCGATCGAACTGACTGCATACCCTCTCGTACGTTGCCGGTCTGCGGGCCAGGGCCGACCCTTTCAGCCAAAGTACCACGGTCCAGAAACCCGTAAGCAAGACCCCGATCCACGCCAGGCCAAGCTCAGAGGGCGAAAGGGCCGTTTCTCCCTTGAGCAGGCTGAAGAGAAATCTCCTGGAACCCTCGTCGGCAAGGCCAATCAGGCTGAGGCTCGCCAGTGTGCCGCCCAGGTGGATCGCCAGGAGAGAAATCCTGCGCCACCCCTTCTCCATGGACCCGCGCGTGAACCCGGCCGAGGCCAGGAACACGATGAGACCCCAAAACAGGGGGAACGGCCACTTTGAAACGATGTACAGGGAAAAGCCCGCCAATCCCAGCACCCAGCTTGCCTCGGCGGCGATACGGAACCCGATCAAGAGTCTTTTTTCGGCCTCGGACTTCATGGCGCTTGCCCAGCGCCCCCTCGGATCCGGTCGATGGAAAGGATCTCCATGGATCCTGCGACCTGCGAAGTGGCTTCCGGGATCTGCCGTGCCACCACGACACAGGTCAAAGCGGCTCGCTCCTGGGACAGGATACCGAAGCACCCTCCTGCCTTGTCCGCGGTGCGTGCGAAATGAATGCGCGCTACACCCCGGGTTCGGGGCAGCACTTTTTGAATCAGTCCAAGTCGATCCTCGGACGGCTCCATGGTCATTCGGGCCAGCATTTCCAGAATGGAGGATACCTGACCTGGGCGTCGACTGGCGGGAACGACTGGAGAATGCCCTCCCTCCAGCCGGGCGTTCGTCATTGCTCCCACAGCAGCGCCCGCCCGGACGAGATGTCGTGCAATGGACGCCGCCGTTTCCAGCATCTCTTCAAACCCCGTGTCGTCGTCGGATTCGTGGAAACCGTGCACATCCAGGGTCAGGAGGAACCGTGCCCTTCGGCTGGGCTCGAACACCTTCTCCTGGAGACGGCTCAGGCGCGCGCTGGCCTTCCAATGAATGGAGCGGGCCGGGCTTCCCGGCTGATAATCGCGAGTGCCCACCAGGTTGACCGGGTCCTCAATCAATCCCCGGGCCCGAAGGCTTCCAAAAAGCTCTCTGGGCTGCCCATCGAAGCCGGTGATCGGAATCAACCGCGGATAGACAACGATCTCCTGGGGGTCTTCCTGGTCTATTTTTGTGAAGAAGAACCCCAGGGCGTCACCTGCCTCGACCACAGGCGGTCCGATACGATAGACCCCGCGCCCGGGGGCGTTCCAGGCCCAGTCGATGCGCATGGTTCTTCGAGACCCCACCTTACAGACGCGGAGATCGTCTCCAGGATCGGATCCCCCGAATGCGCCTGCTCCGGCCAGCCGGGAGCGCACCGCTACGGGCAGTATGGATGAATTCATCACGTGCACGCCGAAGGTAAGGGTTTCGCCGGGGAAGGCCCGCAGCTTGACCGATGGATAGCGGCACGTCACCCCTGCGGCAGCCGCCCGCCGCCATAGCTTCGCCCCGGTGGAAAGAAGCAGCACCACCAGGCAGAATCCCGCGAGGTCGACCGCTCCGAACAGGAACGCGAGGAAGAGCAGGACACCCAGGAAAAAACGTGGCACGGGATCGATAAAAAGGGTGGGGATCGGGGCAAAGGAAGCGGCCTGTGCGTATTTCGGGTTCATGGGTCCTGGATTTCCCTCTTCCGCAGGGGGGGCAGGGGAACGCGTTCCAGCACGCCTTCAAGAACGCCTTCGACCTCGCTTCCGCGAAGCTGCTCCTCCTCTGAGAGCATCAGTCGATGGCTCAGCACCGCAGGTGCCAAGGCCCTGATATCGTCCGGAAGCACGAAGGATCGGTCGCGGAGCAGTGCCAGAGCCTGTGCCGCGCGCATCAGCCCCAGAGTTCCTCGGGGGCTGGCCCCGTAGCGGAACACCCGATTGGATCGGGTCGCCTCTGCGATGTCCCCGATGTACTCGAAGAGCGAGGGAGCCACGTGGATCTGTCGAACGGCCTCGTTCAATGCCAACACCTGCTCCACGGTGATGACGGACTGGAGCGTCTCCAAGGGGTCTGTGGTCTGAAACCGCCGGAGGATCTCCATCTCCTCCGACTTGCAGGGGTACCCGAGGCGGATCTTAAGGAGAAACCGGTCGAGCTGGGCCTCGGGCAGGGGGAAGGTGCCCTCCAGCTCAATGGGGTTCTGGGTGGCAATGACGAAAAAGGGCCTGCTCAGGGGAATCGTTCGGCCGTCCACGGTCACCTGCCGCTCGGCCATGCTCTCCAGGAGACTGGACTGGGTGCGCGGAATGGCCCGGTTGATCTCGTCGACCAGAAGCACATGGGTCATGACCGGACCTTCCCGCAACTCGAAACAACCTGCCTGCTGATTGTACACGCTGTAGCCGGTGATGTCTGCGGGAAGGAGATCCGGCGTGCATTGGACGCGCTTGAATGTGGCGTTCAGGCTTCGAGCCAGCGCCTTCGCGATCAAGGTCTTACCCAGCCCGGGAACATCCTCGATCAGGACATGCCCCTCGGCCAGGAGCGCCACCATGAGCATCTCCAGCGCATTCTGCTTTCCCACCACCACCTGTGAAATGTTATTCACAATTTCCTGACATCGTTGGGCATTCGTCATGAGTCTTGCTCCGGGAACGAGGTACCGTGGAGACACGAATCCAGCTTCACGAAGCCTCCATTTCTTCAAAAAATGTCTTCAAAAAAACATGAGGGACACCTGATTTTCCTTTGTACCTTGGAAGGGTGTCCGGGTCAAACCTGCACCGCATGCCGGTCAAGGGACGGTTTCGGCGGTTGGGCGCCGGGTGGGTTCTGTGCAAAGGATGGAATTGCATCCCGTGGCTCCGTCGAGTACGATAGTCTTATCCATGCCCCGTCGCATCGGAAACGAGGCAACGGCACATCCATACGCCCCTCTCGGCGGGAACAACGACCGACCCGGCACCCCTCCATGTCGATGGCGGAGGTCCTCTATGAAACACGCGTTTCGACGACGGCTCCACGCCGGTGAACGACTTTTGGGCACCCTTGTTTCTTTGGCATCGCCCGAGATCTCGGAAATCCTGGCCGGTGCAGGGTTTGACTGGCTTTTCCTGGATGCCGAGCACGCACCCCTGAGTGCCCATCACCTGCAGCGCATCCTGCAGGGGGCGGGTCCGTCCCTCCCGTGCCTGGTCCGCCTGCCGGGCCGTGACGAGGTGTTTGTGAAAAAAGCACTCGACATCGGCGCCGCAGGCGTCATCGCCCCCATGGTGAACACCGCAGAGCAGGCCGAGCGCGTGGTTCGCCTCTCCAAGTACGCGCCCGAGGGAATGCGCGGCGTCGGGGTGGGCCGGGCCCACGGATACGGGCTGGCATTCCGGGAGTACATCGAGACGGCCAACGACAATGTCACCGTGGTGATTCAGGCCGAGCACATGGAGGCGGTGGACAACATGGAGGCCATCGTACGCGTGCCCGGAATCGACGCCGTCCTGGTGGGGCCTTATGATCTCTCCTCGAGCCTGGGCAGGCCGGGCGACGTCGACCACCCCCAGGTGACGGCCGCGATCGACCACGTCACGGACGTGTGCCTTGGTGCCGGCATTCCCCTGGGAATCTTCGGCATGGACGAAAACGCTGTTCGCCCGTTCGTGCAAAAGGGGTACACTCTCATCGTCGCCGGAATAGACACCGTGCTGCTCGGCCGGGCCGCGGGGAGCCTGCTCGAGCAGCTTCGATCCCTCTAGCCCAATGCGCCCTTTTCCGCCGCGGCTTCTCTTTATCGTGAGGCGGAGACCGCCCCGCGACCGAAGCGAGGGAACGTAAACTCCCCACCCATCCCATGCCGGGCTGTGGCTGTGGGGGCGGTCTCGAATCAGGGGAACATCTTTCCCGGGTTCAGAATGTGGTGCGGGTCGAAAAGGTCCTTGAGACGACGCATCCAGGCGAGACTCACCCCGTGCTCCGCCTCCATGTACTTTCGCTTGCCCAGCCCCACGCCGTGCTCCCCCGTGGCTGTGCCACCAGCGGCCAGCGCCCGTGCCACCATGCGGTCGTAGATCCGGCTGATCTCGGCCCACTCGTCCGCGTCCCCGGTCTTCCCCATGAATACCAGGTGAACGTTCCCGTCGCCTGCATGGCTGAAGATGTAGCCCGGGATGCCGGCCTCCTCCAGGGCCTGTCGACTCCAGGCGATGAGGTCGGGGTAGGCCGCGATAGGCACGGCCACGTCCGCCGTGCTGTGGGTGCGATCCGGATGCCGACGACGAATCATCTCGCTCAACTCGTGCCGCGCACGAAAAAGCCGGTCCCTTTCCCCGCGTCCCAGACCGGCCCGGAACGCGGTTCCTCCCTCTTCTTCGCAGAGCTCGCGCGCCATGTCCAGGACATCGGCCAGGTGGGACTCGGCCGTGCCGTGAAACTCCATGAAAAGCGTGGGGGAGACAGGCAGCCCCAGGTCGCGCTCGTGATTCATCAAGGCGATGCACTCCGGGCTCATGAGCTCCAGGGCGGCCGGATTGAGCCCCGCCCGCATGATCTGGAACACGGAGCGACCACAGGCCTCCACCGTGGGAAGGGAGGCCACGGCCGCTGAAAACGCCGCCGGAAGACCCGTGAGCCGGACCGTGGCCTCCACCACGATGCCCAGGATCCCTTCCGACCCCACAAAGAGGTTGATCAGGTCGAGTCCCGACGATGTCTTGGACGACCGCGTGCCGAGTTGCATGATTTCCCCGTTGCTCAGGGCTACCCGCAGCCGCAGGACGTTCTGGCGTGTCGAACCGTAACGCACCGTTCTCGTGCCGCTGGCATTGTTCGCGATCATGCCTCCCAGAGTCGCCCGGGCGCCCGGATCCGGGGGAAAGAAAAGCCCCTTGTGCCGAAGCTTCTCGTTGAGATCCTGATAGATCACGCCGGGCTCCACGTCCGCCTGAAAGTCCTCGTCCCGAATATCCAGGATGCGGTTCATCTGGTTGAAGTTCAGGACCACCCCCCCGCACACGGGTATGGGATTTCCCTCCAGGCTGCTGCCGGATCCCCACCCAGTCACCGGTATCCGGTTCTCATTGGCATAGCGGACGATCTCGATCACTTCCTCGGTGACCTCCGGCCAGATGACCACCTCGGGCAGGCAGGCTTCGTGGTGCGACTCGTCCTTCGCGTGGAGCTCCAGGTTGGAGATCCCGGAGGAAATTCGATCCGGGGACACCACGGACCGAAGCCGATCGAGATGGGTTTCATTCAATCGTTGGTACGTCACATCGTCCTCCTGTTCTGCTCGACCTGACAATACTGCCTCATTCGAAAAGCACTCTCCGGATCTTCAGCCGGGTCTCGTCCTGACGAAATAAAGCTTGCGAATCCGGTTTCCAGCCCTTTCATACAGGAAACCGGTCTCGGATACAACCAGGACACCGTATCCTGACGCCCCACCATTCGGGCACGGGCCCGGACCTCGGAGTGGGAGCGCGACCTTTCCCCACGATTGCATGACACGACCGGCTGTGCTACAAACGAAAATCCCCTGCAGCCGAAGGAACGATCCTGCACCTGGTCATGGAGGCCCCATGCCCTTTGAAACCATTAACGGATTCCGGATTTACATCGAGGACCATGGCCATGGCGACGTGATGGTGCTCCTGCACCACGGCTTCGGATGCACGCGTATGTGGAAGGACATCTACCCCGTGTTTCTGGACCGGGGGTACCGGGTTGTTCTGTATGACCGAAGGGGATACGGTCGTTCTGAGAAGGATGAAAACTTTCCTGTGGATTACGTCAGCGACGGATTTCGGGCCGGCGGCGTGCGCGAGCTCGCCGCGCTGCGGAAAGCCATGGGGTTGGACACGTTTCATCTGGTGGGCCAATGCGAAGGGGGCGTACTGGCCGTGGACTACGCCTTGGACTACCCCGAGCATGTCCGCTCCATCACCGTCTCCAGCACCCAGTGCTTCAGCAAGGTGAGCATGCCGGACTTCAACCGGGAGAAGTTCCCAAGACGTTTCAGGGAGCTCGATTCGAGTCTTCAGAAAAAGTTCACCCGGTGGCACGGAGAAGGATACGCGGAAACGTTTTTCAATCTCTTTCGGGTTCATGGAGGGGCTTACGGAACCGGGTTTTTCGACCTGCGGCCTCTGCTGCCTTCCGTCCAGTGTCCGGCCCTGGTCCTTTACCCGGACCGGAGCTTTCTGTTCGACGTGGAGCAGGGCGTGGCCTTCTACCGAGGCCTCCCCAGAGGAGAACTCGCTGTGCTCCCCAAGTGCGGGCACAACACGTACGAACAGAGGCCCTTGGCGTACGCCCGAGAAATCCTGGAATTCCTGGACCGGCACGGGGACGAGAGCGAGGCGGACGGTTCCTCGTCACTCACTGCGACCTGCATCCACTAAAATCGCTCTTCGAGCAAAGGTCCGGGTCCGCACACGCTGTGTGCTTCCTTTGCATGGTGAGCACAGCACATGTACAGGCCCGGCATCCCGCCGGGCTCGTGCGTTTTTCGAGGAGGAGAGGCCGGGCGGAGAGCCCGTGCCTGAATGGGGGGGGGACCGGAGCGGTGTCAGTCTTTCTGGCCGTCCACCCATTCCGGATCCGCACCCTTGGTGCCCAGGACCACAAACTCTCCCTTCGGTTCCAACGTGTAGTCCCGTTCCATGACCTGAAACCGGGAGGGGTACTCGAAGGTGTTGTCCTGTTCACATGCCTTGGAGATGCGCTCGAGAATGGCGGAGACGATGGCCCCTATGAGATTCAGATCCTGGGCCACGAGATGGGCCGGGATCAGGATCTCGGGAAGGTCGAAATGAGGACGGATGCCGGATGTGGCAAATCCGTTTTCCTCCGGAAGGAAAACCAGATCGATGCTCTGATCCGGGTTCTCCTGATTCTTGATGGTGCCGATCACACGGCCCGGGGCGTTTCCCTGCGCGCTGTCTGTCATAAAAAAGACTCCTTGGTTGAACGATGTTCCCTTATCCCATGGTCGATTTGCGCGGTCAAGGCAAATCAGGGAACCCGAACGGTATTGCTGAAATCCTCCGCATCCCGTGAAACGATATTCTCAAGGCTCTCGGGGCCTGGAGAAGATGGGACTACGGACCCTCACGGAGTGCCATGCTGAAAAAGCCTTCCATCGTGTCCACGCTTCAGGACCGCATCGCCCGAGGTGCACCCCACCTAGAGGTTGCAGGAATTTCCGGCGCCGCCAGGAGCTATCTGCTCTCCAGCCTCATCGAAGAGGTGGCTGTTCCCTGTCTTCTGATCGCAGCGAACGCCAAGGAGGCCCGCCGTCTTTACAGGGAGCTGGCGTTCTTCCTGCCCGACGCCCTGTCAGAAGGGGCGTTCGGGGAGCGCAGACTCTACGATTTCCCGGTCTATGACATCTCCCCCCTTTCGGGGTTGAGCCCCCATCGGGATGTGGTGACTCGGCGTCTGCAGGCCCTGTTCGCCCTGACCGAGCAGTCGAACGCCGTGATCGTCACCTCGGCCGAAGCCGCGTCCATTCGTCTGGTGCCCAAGACCGCGCTGGTGGATGCCCTGGACTACCTGGAAACCGGCGAGGAAGTCGACCGCGACTGCATGATTCGGCGTCTTTTTGAAAACGGGTACCTGCGGACTTCCCTTGTAGAGGAGCAGGGTGATTTCGCCGTGCGCGGAGGCGTGCTGGACGTCTTCCCTCCGCTTCTGAGGGAGCCTGTCCGACTGGAGTTCTGGGGAGACCGGCTGGAGTCCATGCGCACCTTTGATCCCCTTTCCCAGCGCTCCACCGGGCCCCTGAACGAACTGATCCTGCTGCCGGCGTCGGAAATCCTCTGGAGCGCCGCATCGGTCGAGCGCGCCCGATCCATGGGACGCCTTCCTGCGGAAATGAAGGAAGGCGGCGGATTTCCCGGCCAGGAAGCCTGGCTCAACCACTTCTACGATCGATTGGACACGCTCCTCGATTATCTCCCGGAAAACGGGAGGGCCGTGCGCATGGATCCGGCCGAGATCACGGCCGAGGCCGATCGATTCGTGGCCAAGTATCAGCGAGACGCCGAACGCTATCGCCGTGACGCCGAGGAACGAGAGCAGCCGTTTCCCGAGATTGACGGTCTCCTGGTAAGTCCTGCGGCCCAGCTGAAAGCGGGCCCGCAACCGAGATACCTCGACTTTCTTGAACTCCGGATCGATGCGGCGGACTCCGATGCGGAGATATTCCCCCTGGAGGGCATTTCCGCCATCGAGGACACCCTGGACCTTCGGCTGGAAGGGAAAGGGAGGGTTTCCCTGGCACCGCTGGCCGAAAAAATCGAGCAGTGGCTCCAACACGGATCCAGGGTGGTGCTGGTCTCCCGGACCGAACAGCAAGCCGGCCGGCTGATGGAAATCCTGGCCAACTACCGGATCCATGCAGACGGCGTTATGGACGGGTGGCAAGCGATCCCGGACGGAAAGGGTGTGAGCCTTTGTCTGGGAAGACTTTCCCGCGGGTTTGCCTGGCCGGAGCAGGGCCTTCATGTGGTAAGCGAAGACGAGATCTTCGGGCCCAAGCGATCCAGAGCGGCCCCCAAGAAGGGCCCTGGAGTGGAAGGACTGAACTGGACGTCCTTCAGCCAGCTTCAGCTCGGAGAGCCGGTCGTGCACGAAGAGCACGGGATCGGCCGGTACGGCGGCCTCCAAAAAATGGAAGTTGCCGGAAAAGCGAACGACTTCGTGATCGTGGAGTACGAAGGGGGCGATCGCCTATACGTGCCGGCCGACCGGATCAGCATCCTTCAGAAGTACATCGGTGCAGACGAGCAGACCCCGAAAATCGACCGTCTCGGCGGGAGATCGTGGGACGTGGCCAAGCGAAAGGCGCGAAAATCCGTGCGCGAAATCGCGAGGCAGCTCGTGGAGCTGTATGCCCTTCGAAGCTATCGTCAGGGATACGCCTACGGTCCGCCGGACAACACCTTCCGGGAATTCGAGGCCACCTTCGAGCACGAGGAGACCCCGGATCAGGCCAGGGCTATCGACAGCGTTCTCGAGGACATGCAGAGCGAACGTCCCATGGATCGCCTCATCTGTGGGGATGTGGGTTTCGGAAAAACCGAGGTGGCGATTCGGGCCGCATTCAAGGCGGTGAACGAAGGCAAGCAGGTCGCCATGCTGGTCCCCACGACCGTCCTGGCCGAGCAGCACTACGAGACGTTTCGCAACCGCATGGATCCTTACGGGGTCCGGGTGGGCGTCCTCAGCCGATTCAAGAGCCGCTCCGAGCAGCAGGCGCTCGTGGCACAGGCCCGCTCTGGAAAGCTCGACATTCTCATCGGGACCCATCGACTCCTTCAAAAAGACGTGAGCTTCCGTGATCTGGGGCTGCTGATCGTAGACGAGGAACAGCGCTTCGGTGTCAAGCAGAAAGAAGGATTGAAGAAGTACCGTGCCCTGGTGGACGTCCTCTCCCTGGCCGCCACGCCCATTCCGAGGACCCTTCACCTCTCTCTCATGGGCGTCCGTGACCTGAGCGTCATCGAGACCCCACCAGAAGACCGCCAGGCCATTCAGACCTATATCGTCCCTTATGACGAGGCCACCATCATCCATGCAGTGGAGCACGAGATCGATCGGGGAGGGCAGGTCTTCTTCGTGCACAACCGTGTCCAATCCATCGATTTCATGGCCGAACGAATCCAGTCCCTCCTGCCCCGGGCGCGCATCGCCGTGGGTCACGGACAGATGAAGGAACGCGAGCTCGAGGACACCATGATCCGCTTTCTTCGAAAAGAAGTCGACGTACTCGTCTGCACCACCATCATCGAGTCGGGACTGGACATTCCGTCGGCAAACACCATCATCCTTCATGAAGCGGACCGGTTCGGTCTCGCCCAGATCTACCAGCTTCGCGGCCGGGTCGGGCGCTCGAACCAAACCGCATACGCCTACCTCCTCCTCTCGGATGCATCCCGGATGACCCGGGAAGCCGTCAAACGTCTCAAGGCCCTCATGGACTTCTCGCAGCTGGGTGCAGGACTGCACCTTGCGCTCCACGACCTGAAAATTCGCGGTGGAGGAAACATCCTGGGGTTCAGCCAGTCCGGCCACATCGCGGCCGTGGGCTACGAGCTATACGTCCGGCTGATCGAAGAGGCGGTCTCCGAGCTCAAGGGAGAGGAGTGGCGGGAGGAAATCAACCCTGAAATCCACGTGAACCTCTCGGCATATCTCCTCGAGACCTACGTCTCCGATCCGGATGTTCGCCTGAATCTTTACCGCCGGCTGTCCTCGCTGAAGGAAAGCGAAGAGCTGGAAAGCCTGACCTCCGAGATGAAGGATCGATTCGGATCCCTTCCACGAGAGGTGGACAACCTCCTCCGGCTCATGTCCGTCCGTCTCCTCATGAAGCGCCTTCGGATCGAGCGGCTCGAAATCACGCGGAAGGCCTTGAACCTCACCTTTGCCGCGGACACGGAGGTGAGCGCGGAGTCCCTCGTTCGACTGGTGGAAGCGAATCCTCGAACGATGCGGTTCTCGTCCGGAAACAAGCTGCGTATTCGACCGAACGCCCCGGGGCCCCGTGACGCCCTGGACGAGCTGCGAACCCTGCTCCAGGGCCTCGAGCCGCCCGCCGGTTCGTGACCTGCCGTCCCTCCCGTCCTTGCACGCGGCGTGTTTTTCGAACCGATGATTTACCCTCAATACGTTTTGATTTCAAGGGGTTGAAGGTCAGCGGGGGCCACAGATTGTGCTTGCATTTTCCTTTTTTGTTGGTAGTGTAGAAGACTTGGAACTTTTTTGGTGTTTTGAAGTCATATATGTAAATCTCCCTGAAAAGCCTTCGGGAATTCCGGAGTCATCCTATGCCTCCGTGTTCGAAGCAGGAATGTCGACAAAAACGGAGGCCGCTGGAGCAGGATCTCGCATGGTCGCACGAGCCGTTTTTTGCATCCTTTTTCTACCCGTTTGGCTGGGAGCCTGCGATGCCCTGGTTGGGACACGGGACCGGGTCGCCATACAGGTTGGAAAGCATCGGATCCGACTGAGCATGGTTCAGGAGGACATCGAGGCCCTTGGAAACGACATGGGCTTGAGCGAGGATGAGATCAGGCCTGTTTTCGACCACCTCGTGGACAGGCTCCTGGAGCGGTATCTCCTCCTGGCCTATGGAGAGGACCACCGAATCACGGTCCAACCGGTGGAACTCGGCGCAGCCATCCGTGAAATCAAGGACGATTACGCCTCCGAGTCCCAGTTCCAGGAAATGTTACTGGAACGGTATGTGGACTTCGAATCGTGGAAGGAGCACCTGCGGGAGCAGCTCCTCCTTCGTAAAATCATCGACAAAGGGATGGAAGCCGTACAACCCGTTCCCTTTCAGGAAATCCAGCGGTACTATGATCAGCATCAGGACACGTATCGCCGCCCAGCCATGCTCCGGTACAGGCAGATCATCGCCGGGACCTCCGAGGAAGCCGAAGCGATCCTCGAACAGGCAAACAAAGGAGAGGGGCTGAAGGACCTGATCCACGAAAAGACCGACACCTTTGAACAGGTCGTCGTGATGCCGGAGCGCTGGACCGACAAGAGCGAACTGGAGGAGACATTCGCAAAGGCACTCTTCGACCTGCCCTTGGGGTTGAGCAAAAAGCCGGTACGCACGCCATACGGTTTTCACGTGATCGAGATCACTGAAAAGCGGCCGGCCGGGGTGCAACCTCTGCCTGAAGTGGTCAAGGACATCGAGCGACGACTCACTTCCCGAAATCGGGAGATCTTCTACCAGCGCTGGCTCGATGAATTGAAAACCCAATACCCCGTGCAGGTCGACCGGGACGTAATCAATCAGATGGAGATCGGATAAATGATCCGCCGCCTTTTCTTGGGAGTCATCTGTTTCTGGGTGCTGGCGCTGGGCCAGGGCACCGTGTGCAATTCGGCCCGTGGCGAAACCTGTAATCGCCTCGTGGCCATAGTCAACGACGATGTGATCACCCTCCATGAGCTTGACAAGAAGATCAAAGCACTCACGGGCGTGGATGCGGAGACCATCCGACGAAGAAACCCGCCGGAGTATCAAAAAGTACGCGAGAAGGTATTGGCTCTCATTATTGATGACCGGATTGCCCAAAAAAGAATCAACGAATTAGGGATCGAGATTTATGAAAAAGAGATCGATGAAGCCATCCAAAAAATCATGGAAGACAACCAGTGGAATAGGAAAGAACTCCTTGCCATGCTCCAATCCAGAGGATTGCGCATGGATGAGTATCGAAAAACCGTAAAAGAGGATCTTCAAAAACAAAGACTGATCAATTATGAAGTAAAATCCAAAATTATTATTCGAGAAGAGCAAATTGAAACCTATTATCAGGAACATAAAGAGCGCTTTCAGCGGAAGCAAGGTGTTGAACTCGCCTCGATCTTTCTCCCTAAGAACGCCTCAAATAATGCCGGAAGTTCAAATAAAGTCCAAGAAAAGGCAGAGAAAATCCTCGAAGCACTTCGCAATGGTGCGGACTTTTCGACCATGGCGCGGCAACACTCCGAAGGCCCTGGAGCAAGACAGGGAGGCTACCTGGGTCGATTCGATCCGAGCCAGTTGGACCCCGTAATCCGCCGGAGTATCGAGGAAACACCGGAGGGGGAGATCAGCGACCTCATCATTACAGCCAACGGTATCCAGATCATACGCGTGATCAGCAAGGGTGGAAGCGGAGTCCAGCCGCTCGAGAGAGCCCGTCCGACCATTCGCCGAATCCTTATGAATGAAGAAATCGACCGGCGCTATGCCGCCTGGATTCAGGAGCTCAGAAAGGAGACATACACGAAAATTCTCTTCTAGCTCGTGCCCATTGCCAAGCCATCAATGATTTTTGGGCTCAGCTGAGTCAATACGATGACATTTTGCGGTTTCGTTCAACCACACCGCGCAGAGAACAAACTCTTTCCTTTCCTCTCTCTGTGACCTCTGTGCTCTCTGTGGTGAAAGAAACACGTCGTTGTGTTTTCGAAACAATGCGCTGAGTCTTCTCTGCGGGTATGCGCCCTGCACAATGAAAAATGGAGATATCGCAAGCCCTCATGGCGGAATCGGAACGGAAAAACAGGACAGGAAAAGGGAAAGGCGAACAGGAACTCCCGAAAGCGTCGGGGGTTGGGGCTCTTCTTCGAGAAGAGCGGCGCAACCGAAGCTTGGATTTTCCGCAGGTAGCTCGCATGACACGGCTTCGGGAGCCCTTTCTTCGAGCCATCGAAAAGGAGGCATGGGACGAGCTGCCGGCCCCGGTCTTCGTGAGAGGTTTTGTTCGATCTTACGCCCGGGCCCTCGGTCTGGACGAGCAGCGGGTACTCGCCCTGTACGATCAGGCCCGGCCGCTCGAACCCTCGGTTCCCCGGCCTCTGCTGGAGCCCGAAAAAACCGGCCGAGGGCGGCGAATCCTCCTGATCCTGCTTTTGGGGGTTCTGGCCGGTATCCTGCTTTATTTGTGGCAAGGCCATCCCGCGCCGGAGTGGCCTTTGCCGCGTGAAAAGAGCACGGCGACCGAAGAGAAGACGCAGCAGGATCTTCGCGACGCTTCGATCGATAAAAAGCCCGCGCCCGTGCGTTCTCAAGCAGAAAAGATGCCTGGGGGCGTGAAGGAAACATTCCCGGTCCCGATAGAGCCCCTGGTGGAGAGTGAGGCCGCGGAAATGAGAGCGGCCGAGCCGGCTCCGTTGCCGGAGAATTTTCATTCCTCTCTTCCCGCCACCGAAGGGGATGCAGTTCCCGAGGAAATGCTCGTGCTCGAGGCCGACGTGCGGCAGCGCACCTGGGTGCAGGTCTCGATCGACGGGGAAGAGCCCACAAACTTTCTTTTTGAATCCGGAAGTCACCCCCGCTGGGTGGCGAAGGAATCCTTCAACCTCCTGATTGGGAATGCCAGTGGAATTGTGCTGTATTTTGACGGAAATAGCTTGGAAAATCTCGGAAAACCGGGGCAGGTCGTTCGCGTGCAGCTCCCCGGGGACGTGGAAACATCAGACGTATCACCAAACCGAAACGATTGAGGTACACCGTGAACAACGTGTTGGATACCTTTGAAGAACGGGGTTTCATCGAGCAGGTCACCGACCCGGATGCCGTTCGTACACTGCTTGAAAGGCCCGTGACGTGTTACATCGGATTCGACCCTACGGCAAAGAGCCTGCATCTGGGAAGCCTTGTCCCCATCATGTCGCTGGCTCATATGCAGCGTGCAGGACACCGGCCCATCGCCCTGGTGGGAGGTGGTACCGCGCTGGTGGGAGACCCGAGCGGTAAGACGGAGATGCGACGAATCATGAGCCGCGAGGAAATCGAAGAAAACGCGGTGGGCATCAAAAAACAGCTCTCGCGGTTCCTCGACTTCAGCGAGGATCGGGCCATCATGGCCAACAATGCCGACTGGCTCGTGAAGCTGAACTACATCGACTTCCTCAGGGACATAGGCCGACACTTCAGTGTCAACCGGATGCTCACAGCCGAGAGCTATCGCATGCGGCTCGAGACCGGGCTGAGCTTCATCGAGTTCAACTACATGCTGCTCCAGTCCTATGATTTTCTCCACCTTTTCCGAACGCTCGACTGCCGCATTCAAATGGGGGGAAGCGACCAGTGGGGTAACATCGTGGCAGGGACGGATCTCATTCGCCGCGTGGAAGGGGGAAACGCTTACGGCATCACCTTCCCCCTGATTACAACGGCGTCCGGCACCAAGATGGGGAAAACGCACGAAGGCGCGGTGTGGCTCGATCCGGAACTTACGTCCCCGTATGACTACTACCAGTACTGGATGAATCAGGACGACGCGGACGTGAAACGCTTTCTGGCCCTTTTCACGTTCCTTCCCATGAACGAGGTCGAAGAACTGGGGTCGCGAAAGGGAGCGGATTTGAGGGCCGCCAAGGAAGTGCTTGCCTTTGAGGCGACAAAGCTCTGCCACGGGGAGAAGGAGGCGGAGCAGGCCCGAAACGCTTCCCGCAACCTATTCGGGGATGGAGCATCCGATGCTGAGTCCATTCCCACGACCGGAATCGACCGGGAAAAACTCCAGGAGGGAGTCCCCGCCTACATTCTTTTCGAGATGTCCGGCCTCTGTAAAACCCGGGGAGAGGCGCGCAGGCTCATCAGTCAAGGAGGCGGATACGTCAATAATGAGCGTCTGAACGTGTTTGATCAAAGGATCGACACCCTCGCTCTGAATGGCGGCGGCATTCTGCTTCGGGCCGGGAAAAAGCGTTATGTGAGGGTCGTTCCGACAACGCCCGATCAGGCCGGGACCGGCTAGCAGACTCGTCAAAGGCGGGCTGAAAACCCGGGAACGAATCTGCCCGGGTGTAGCTGCACGTGCCGGCGCGGGCGATGCGGCTTAAGGCGCAAGGCACCGTACGGCCTCCTTGCGGAGCCGTCGGGGTGGGTGCATGGCAAAGAAAAAGAACAAAAAACGGGACAGCAAGGAGGCGTTCGATCCGGTGCAGAAAGAAACGCCCGATGCCCGGGATGACGACGAACCCAGACCGGACCTCGCGCCTGTGGTTCAGCCGGAAGACCGGGCTCTTGTCCCCTATGATCCACTTCAACTCTACCTCCTCGAGATCAAGAACTACCGACTCCTCACACGAGAAGAGGAAGTGGATCTGACCATTCGGTACCAGGAAAAGGATGATCAGCAAGCCGCTTACCGCCTCGTGACCTCGAACCTGCGTCTCGTGGTCAAGATCGCCATGGACTTCAGCCGGTACTGGACGAAAAGCCTTCTCGATCTCATCCAGGAAGGAAACGTGGGACTCCTTCAGGCCATTCGAAAATTCGATCCATACCGGGGAATCAAGTTCTCCTACTATGCGTCTTTCTGGATCAAGGCCTACATTCTGAAGTTCATCATGGAAAACTGGAAGCTCGTCAAGATCGGCACGACACAGACCCAAAGGAAGCTCTTTTTCAACCTCGCGAAGGAAAAGGAAAAACTGATCTCCCAGGGGTTTGTGCCGGAAACCCGGCTCCTGGCTGAACGACTGGACGTGAGGGAGGAGGATATCGAGGAGATGAGCCAGCGCCTCGGCGGCGCAGAGCTCTCCTTGAACGCCCCGGTAGGCGGTGACGACGCAAAGGAGGCGTATGGATCCTTTCTTCCGGACCCTGGCGAGGCTACGGACGATCAGATCTCGGGGGTGGAACGTCGGGAGATGTTGCTCGAAAACCTCCAGCATTTTCGGGAAACCCTCTCCGGAAAGGAGTTGGACATCTTCGACAACCGCATCATGTCGGAAACGCCCTTGACACTTCAGGAACTCGGAGACAAGTACGAAATTTCCCGTGAGCGGGTGCGCCAGATTCAGGAGCGTATCGTAAAAAACATCAAGGCGTGGCTGAGCGAGAAGATCCCCAACTTTGAGGAGGAGTTCTCGAATTTCGTGTGAATCTCTTCACCTGTTCGAGCCGGGGCCCAGGCTTTGGCTTTGACCGGTGGAGCCTCCGTTCGAAGCACCCAAAGGGTGGGCAGTGAAGCGGGAACGCCTGTTTTTCGTGTTATCGTTTGAAGGTAAGCTTTTGTGAACCCCCGGGATGCTGTTTCCGAAAGCAGCCCGGGCCGATTCGGAGCTCCTCCGGCCCCTCCGTGCAGGTGCTCCCGGGAAGTTCGAAATCATGCCCCAGAATCAATGGAACCGACGTAACGTATGGATGACCGCGGCATTGGCCCTTCTCCTGCTGGCAGGAGGTTGTGCGGGAACCCGTGACACAGGCCCCTCCTTTCCCCTGGAGGAACGGCCCGCCTCGATCTCGATCGCCGGCCCCTCGGCTTCGCTGGAAAAGGATCCGATCCGCCGGTCCTATGCAGAGTTTGCCCTTTATGCCCTCCACAGTGCGCACGGCCGCTATGAGGAAGCGCAAGCCCACCTGGAAAACGCCATTCAATCCAATCCTCGAGACGTCTTCCTGCTTCAGCGCATGGCCCTCCTCCTGAAAAAGAGAAAGAAGCTCAACGAAGCGCTCGAGTTTGCCCAGCGATGTGTGGCGCTCGAGCCGGACAACGTAAAGCATCATCTGCTGGCTGCGGAGATCTCCGGTCTGCTGGGTGAGGAAGAAACCGCCATCCGAGCCTATGAGCGAGCCCTCGATCTGGAGCCGCAGCACAAGCGGGCCCGGCTGGTCCTCATCACCCTGCTGATCAAGAAAGGCCGTTACGACGAGGCCCTGAATCAGCTCGATAAAGTAACGGAGCAGGACCCGAGCCTCGTCATCGCCCATTACTACCGGGGGCGCGTGTTTCTGGAAATGGGGAAGCCCTCCAAATCCGAAGAGGCATACCAGGAGGCCTTACGCCTGAACGAGCGGATGGAACCGGCCCTGTTCGACCTGGGAAGTCTCTACCAGATGCAGGGTCGATTCGAAAAGGCTGTTGAAATCTACGAGCGCCTCATCGATTACTATCCCGTGAATATGACCGTCCGCGAACGCCTCATCGAACTCTACTACAAGCTCGGCAGGGACTCCGACGCCGAAAAACAAATGGAGGCGATCAAACGCCAGTCCAAACCCGGAGAACGCATTCGCCAATCGCTGGGGCTCATCTACCTCCGCCATGGGCGACTGGAGGAATCCATCCACGAGCTCGAAATGATCGTCAAGGCCTGGCCGAACGACGACAAAAGCCGATACTACCTCGCCTCGGCCCACGAAGAGCAAGGGGACCTGGATGCCGCGCTGGAAAACTTTCGGGAAATCGGGCAGGACTCCGAGTACTTCGCAAATGCACAAATGCACATCGCTTACATCCTGGACACCCAGGACCAGTCGGCGGAAGCCGAAGCCGTGCTCCGGGAGGCCATCCGCATCGACGGTGAAAAAAGCGAGCTCTCCCTGATGCTTGCCTCGATTCTTGAGGGCCGGGAGGCCTATGCGGAAGCCCTGGAGGTCATTGAGGAAGCCCTGTCGAGCGACCCGAAGAATGCCGAACTCGTGTTCAAGCTCGGAGTCATCCTGGACAAGAGCGGCCAGAAGGAAGCGTCCTTGACCCAGATGCACAAGGTCCTGGAACTCGAACCCGAGCACGCCGACGCCATGAACTACATCGGGTACACGTACGCCGAACAGGGCATTCGCCTGGACGAGGCCCTCGAGCTCATCGAGCATGCCCTTCGAATCAAACCCGAAAGCGGATACATCATCGATTCCCTGGGTTGGGTCTACTACCAGAAGGGTGCATACGAGGATGCCCTTCGGAACATCCAGCGTGCGTCCGAGCTTCAACCGGAAGATCCCACCATTACGGAGCACCTCGGAGACGCCTTCCTGAAGAACGGCAGGCATGGAGAGGCCCTGAAGGCCTACCAAAGGGCACTGGAGCTCGATCATGCCAAGCCGGAGGCGATTCAAGAAAAGATCGACGAGGTGAAAGCCCTGATGGGGAACACAAAGGGTACGGAGTGAGACAATATCCTCCCTCAGGGATTGAGTCTCACAGAAGCCCCACCAGCGGTGGGCTGGGGATCCCGGAGGGAAAAGCATTCCCGCAGCGGCACGTTCGTCCGCTCAGCCCTCATTTCTCCTGCCGAAGGGCGAGGGATATGCGGGCAATATCCTTTCATTCTCCTTTCTCTATTGTCCGATGGATCCTCTCGGTCATCCTGGTCCTTTCGAGCGGTTGTGCCGCCCTCCGACCCGCAGCTCCCCCACTCAGCGATTCCGAAACGACCCGGGTACTCGATCGCCTGAAGCGCCAGGCGGACAACGTTTTGACCTTCTATTCCACAGGAACCGTTGTCCTGAAAAAGGGATTCGTGGAGTCCCAGGAGGCCCGGATCCTGGTGATAGGAACCCGCGACCCGATGAGGATCAAGGTGGAAATCACCCACCCCTGGGGGCGTCCCCTGCTCCACATTCTGGTCAGCGACGATCGTCTGGAAGCCGTTTCATTTCAGGAGGCGACACGGTACATCGGACCGGCCACCCCGGAGACGCTCGGGCGTTTCCTCCCTTCCCCTCCGGATTTGCAAAGCGTCTGGTCCCTTCTTCGAGGCTACCCCGCACCGCCGACGGTGGGAACAGCGGTTTCAGAGGCCGGGCCCCGAATCGTGTGGCGAAGAGCTTCCGGCGAGCCGATCCAGATTCTTGGGATCCGGCCCTCCACCCTGGAGCCTGAACGTATCGTCTTTCCTGGAAGTCGCCTCAAAGTGATCTTTGACGACCTTCGAGAGAGCGGAGGGGTTCGCTATGCCGGTGAGGTGCGGTACCTGCCAGAAAAAAAAATCGGGGGGGTGATCATTCAAAACGAACGGATGGTCTTCAATCAGGACATCCCTGAAGCCGTTTTCGAGCTTCGCATCCCGTCGACCTTCCGAATCGAGACATTGGAAGACATCGAATCCTGACGGATCCTCACGGCGCAGCAGACCGGATCTTTCCGGGTCTCTTTGAAAATGTTTCGCTCGCGCATTCCCCGTCCCGCCTTGGCAGGACTGCGGGGTGATTCAAAAAGGAAAAACCCGGAAAAGAGGTATCCTTATGGAGGTCAAGCGTCAGCCTCACCCGCCGATACGGCTCATGGGGCGGGAGCACCTGCGGGGGCTTTGAAGCAATGAGCCGTGACCTTGGGGCTTGGTGGCGATGGCATGCCGGATCAACCCCATGATGCATTCGTCGGTTGCACCATTTCTCAATGACGTCTTGATATCCGTCTCGTCGTCCGAGAAGAGGCACCCCCGAAGGGCCCCTTCGGCGGTCAGGCGCAGCCGGTTGCAGCGCGAGCAGAAATGGTGTGAGAGGGCCCCGATAAAGCCGATCTCGCCCTTTGATCCCTGAAGGACGAACCGCTCGGCCGGCCCGTCCAGGGGTTGGGAGTCCAGGGATCGAAGCGGCCCCAGTGCTGTAATCCGCTCCCGGATCTCCTCAGTGGAAATGAAGCGGTCCCCGGCCCAGCCGTTATCCTTTCCCACCGGCATGAACTCGATGAACCGGACATGATAGGGCTTCTCCAGGCTCAACCGGGCGAAGTCCAGGATTTCATCGTCGTTCACCCCGCGTATGGCCACCACGTTGATCTTGATGGGGCGAAAACCCAGCCTTTCAGCCTCCTGAAGCCCTTCCCAAACCTGGTGGAATGCATCCCGGCGGGTGATCTCTTTGTAACGCTCGGGTTTAAGAGAATCCAGGCTGACATTGACGTGGGATACCCCGGCGTCCCGAAGGTCGGCTGCGTACCGGGCCAGCAGGACACCATTCGTGGTCAGAGTAATATGCTCAAGGCCATCGAGCTGACCCAGCTGTCGAACGAAATCGATCACCCCCTTGCGGACCAGCGGTTCTCCGCCGGTGAGCCGGACCTTTCGAATGCCGCCCCGAACTGCAAGCTGCGCCACCCGCAGGAGTTCCTCATAGCTCAACACTTCACTGTGAGGAATGGGATCAATCCCTTCCTCGGGCATGCAGTAGATGCATCTCAGGTTGCACCGATCCGTCAAGGAGATGCGCAGGTAGTTGATGACCCGATGGTTCTGGTCGATAAATTCGTTGATGACATTCCCTCTTTTTAATGGGCCCCTCACGGGGCCTGAATGTTCAGCGGGCGCGCCCCGCGCGCCACACGTCGAATGTTTTCGGCTACGGCGGCAACGATCCCTCCCATGGAGACATCCGTGGATCCTGCCACGTGGGGCGTGGCCAGCACGTTGTGTCGGAAGATCGGGTCGTCCGGGTCCGGCGGTTCCTCCCAGAACACGTCGAGCCCCGCCCCGCCTATTCGGCCCTCGGCCAGGGCCTCCTCCAGGGCATCCCGATCCACCAGACCGCCCCGTGAGAGGTTGATCAGGAAGGCCCCGGGCTTCATCCGAGCCAACGTTTCCCGGTTCATCAGGTCCCGCGTTGCCTCATCGAGGGGGAGACTCAGGAGTACGAAGTCGGATCGTGCCAGGAGCTCACTCAGGTCCTCCGGCTTCCCAACCCATTCTAACCCCAGCTCCTTCCGGGCCCTCTCCGGATCGCTGCGCTTGATTCCGATCACGCGGACGTCGAACGCCTTGAGACGCCGAACCAGGGCCCGGCCGATTCCTCCGAGGCCCACCACCCCTGCCACGCGACCGGAAAGTGCCATGCCGCGCGGCTCTCCCATCTTTTTCGCGGCCAGGCTCCTCGCCATGCCATACGTATCCCGTGCCAGTCCGATCATTAAGTAGACACCGATCTCGGCCACGGAATCCGCATTACCCGACTCATCCGTGGGCACGTTGGCCACTGAAATTCCCAGATCCCGGGCCGCCTTCCGGTCCACGCCTTCCAGCCCTGCGCCACACTGCTGCACCAGGTGAAGCCGATCCCCCGTCTCCAGAATCTCCCGGGTGATGGACGTCATCGTGGGAATCAGGACGTCGTAACCGGCCAGGGAATCCACGTGGAATCCTCCGGTCGCGACGAACCGGTGCTCGGGCAATGCCTCGCGGATCATGCCCAGGAATCCCCCCCAGGCGGTTTCATTGGCTGCAAACAAGATATCCATTGATCTTGAAATGTCCTCCTCCGTATCGCGGAATCGTAGAAAAGTCCAAGCCACGGGACCGGTTACAATTCACGAACCACGATTCACGGACTTTTCTCTTCCTCACGGCGAAAACAGCGGGCGTTGTTTCTCCACCTCCTCCTCCGAAGGAGGGCCGTCCGAATCCCCCTCTTCGATACCCCCTTTCAGGAAATACCGCTCGAACAGGCGGTTGAAGTCCGTCCAGGCCCCCTCTTTCCGGTCCCGTGCCATGAACCGACCCAGGCCGTTCACCTTGGCGTCCAGGTCGTCGAGCAGATGGAGAACGAAAGCTTCGAGGAACTTGGGCCGCTTGGGCGATCCGAACTCAAACTCCCCGTGGTGACTGATCACAAGGTGCTTGAGACGCATGGCAAGCTCACGCGGAAAGGACTTCAAAGCGGCCAGCCTCTCCTCCAGCATGACCGCGCCCAGCACCACGTGTCCCAGGAGGCGACCCTCATCCGAGTAATCGATGTGGGTCCGGTAGGTGTATTCCCGAATCTTCCCCACGTCGTGGAGAAAGGCACCGCACAGGAGAAGGTCCCGGTCCAACTCCGGATAATGAGAGGCCGCGGCGTCGACAAGCTCACACACGGACAGGGTGTGTTCGAGGAGTCCGCCCAGGTATCCGTGGTGAAAGTTCTTGGCCGCCGGGGCCTTCTTGAATCGACCGGTGAACTCCCGGTCCGCGAGGAATCGCTCCGTAAGCCTTCGCAGATCCCGGTTTTGGAGGGTCCCAAGGAGCTCGCGCAAGGCCGTCATCATTTCGCGCACGTCCCGGCTCGAGGATTCCAGGAACAGGGCCGGATTTTCCACCTCCTCCACCCGCTCCGCGCGCGTGAGCACGAGCTGCACCTCGTTGCGGTACGAGCCCGCACGCCCTGTCACCGAAATGACGTCCCCTTCGCTGAAACGGGCACTCAGCACGTCGGCCTCGTCCCACACCCGGGCCTCCACATCGCCGGTGCGATCCGCCAGGGTGACGCTCAGAAAGGGATCGCCCTTGCGGGTCGTGCCCAGGCGTTTGACCTTAGCCAGGTAGAGACCCTCCACCAGGTCGTTTTCCTTCAGGTCCTCCACCCAGATATGCGGGCTCGCCTCTTGCGTTTCCGGCTGTTCCATGAAGATGCCTCGCTCGCACAAGCCCAGTCCCGCTGTCAGCGGGGCTGGGCTAGGGAGCGACAATCATGTGAGCAGAATTCCTTATCATTTGGGACTCCCCGTCCCGCCTCTGGCGGGATTGCGGGGAGATTCAATCAGTCGTCAAAGTCTCCGGCCGGACCGCGTTCCCGCTGGCTGGCTGAGGCCCGTTCCCGAATCTTGCCTTCGGTCCATTCCGCCGGATCCTCGATCCGAGTCCCCTTGACACCCACATCGTAGGATTCGGCCTCGAGGACGGCGTCGATGGCCAGGGGTGCCGTATCCTGGCCGTTGAACACCTCTGTGATCAACCCGTAGACGAAGGAGGCCACGCCCTCGCTCATGCGATCGCGGACCTCCCGGCTCTGCCTCAGGAGCTTGTTTTCAAACGGAAGGTTCAGCTTCTTGTAGTCGCCCTTCTTCCATTGCTTCTCCTGCGCATAGGCCACCATCTCCGCCCAGACCTCATCGGTCGCCCCCTGATCGGGACGCTTGATGAACTCGCCGTCCTTGTCCAGCGCGGCGTTGCCGTATTCATTGACCTCCACGCCCCAGGAGATCATCTGGAGCGCGGTGGCCACGTTGGCCTTGGTGGTGCAGGTCTCCCGGGCGATCCGCCGAAGTCTTTCCGAGTCGTTTCCCGACGTGCCGTGCTGCGCACCGGAGACCCGGTAGGGGGCCAGGGCCTCGTGGATCTCAGCGGTCAGCTCCACATGGATGCCCGCCTCACTGTCCTGAATGCCGTGGGTGGTTCCGTTGTTCAATGCGATCCAGTCCGGGAAGATGTCGTTTGCATTGAGGCCCTGGATCTGAAACAGGGCCTCCTCCACGGTGGACATCCCCTCCTTGCCCTTGATCTCTCCAACCTCCGTCTCATACCCGGCCCATTGGGGGATGTAGGGATTCAGGGTGAGGTTGGCGAGGAGGTTCTCGTCATCCGGGAGGTGGGAGGCATCCACGGCAATGGATGTGATTCCCGCATCGAACATCGTGGGGATCTCCACCCTGGCCGCTTCCACATCCCCTGCGCTCTTGATGCCGTAGTGATCGGCGTGCACGGCCACAGGTACGGTGATGCCCAACTCGTTACACAGGGCGTCCACCTGGCGTGCCAGGTTCCAGTAATTCACGGCACAGTAAGCGCTCGCACCTCCTTCGGATTTTGCGATCTCCACCAGGATGGCGGCATTGGCCCGATGGGCCGCCAGCAGCGTCCCGCGCAGGACGAGGTGGTTCCTCGCATTGGCCGCGATAGCGATGGCCTTGCCCTTGGCCAGCATGGCTCGATCGATGACCTTCCCGCTGACGATCAGGGCCCTTGAATTTGGAAACAAGCGGGCGATATGCGGCGGCCGGCCGATGGCCAAGGCCTTTTCGAATTCCGGAGAGGCATTTTTATTGACAGTCGACATGGCATCTCCTCCTTGAGGCATCGAAGGGTTTGCGCCGATAGGTACAAATGATAAGCCCATGGTTCCTTTCCATGGGTGAGGTTCATTCTTATGCCAAGCCCCATATCCTGTCAAGGAGCAATCCATTCGGGTCCTTGACCCAAGGGCAAGAATCCTTTATGCTTTTCGACCACTTGGAGGTTGCCATGGACTCCCCTGCGTCCATTGTCACTGAGGAAGCCCGGCGACAAGGGTTCTCCGTGGAAGTACGTGAATTCGAAGCCCCGACGAGAACCGCTGAGGACGCGGCCCGGGCCGTGGGCTGCGATCCCGCGCAGATCGTCAAGTCCCTTTTGTTTCTGGTCGACGGTCGACCGGTCATGACCCTCGTGAGCGGCCCCAATCGCCTGGATGAAAAGAAGCTTGCCGCGCGGTACCAGGTAGGGCGAAAGAAGATCAAGCAGGCCCCGGCCGAGGAGGTCCTTCGCCTCACCGGTTTTGCCGTGGGCGGAGTGCCGCCTTTTGGGCACAAGTCTGAAATCCCGGTGTACATCGACGCCGATCTCCTCCATCACGAGGTGCTCTGGGCCGCCGCCGGAACCCCGCATTCCCTCTTCTCCCTGGCCCCGGAGGCCCTCACGCGTACCACACGCGGTGTGATCATGGACCTGAAAAAGGACCGCTGAGGCACACCCTTTCCCTCGATCCGTCCTTCCGGTCGGCCGGCCGCATCCCTAACCCGCGGCAGCGACCCGGTGCCCCGGTGTGATGCCCAGAAATCCTTTGAAAACCCCGGCCGGTCCGGATAGACTTTTCCCATGAGAGAGAGAGCCCAAGGATACTGGCCGGATTCCTACCTGGCCAAACGGTGCTCCGCCTCCGAGGCCATCGGACGGATTCGCAGGGGGCAGCGTGTCTTCACCGGCTCTTCCTGCGGGGAGCCTCAAGCCCTGGTGCGTGAGCTGGCAGCGCGTTCCTCGGGCTTCTCGGACCTTGAAATCGTGCGTCTCCTGAGCCTGGAAACCGTCCCTCTGACCATGATGGCGGACGAAACGGCCTGCCAGACCCTGAATCTGCGTACCTTCTACCTGGGATCGGCCAAACCCCGGGCCCTTAGCCGGAACAAGCGCTTTCTCACGCCCATCAACCTGTCGGCCGTACCCCGCCTTTTCAAAACGCGGCAGCTGCCCATCCACGTGGCCCTGATTCAGGTGTCCGAGCCGGACGACTTCGGCTGGATGAGCCTGGGAGTGAGTGTGGACATCACCCTGGCGGCCGCCCAGTCAGCCGATCTCGTCATCGCCCAGGTGAACCCCCGCATGCCGAGGGTCATGGGAAGGAGCTTCATCCACGTCCAGGAGGTGGATGCCTTTGTGGAACAGGAAGAAGAGCTTCTCACGGTGGGCCGCCCCCCGGACGTCCCTTCGGCCAACCTCATCGGCCAGCACGCGGCCAAGCTCATCGAGGACGGGTCCACGCTCCAGATCAGCCTCGGGGCCACGCCTCAGGCCCTTCTCACAGGGCTCTCGGACAAGAACGACCTGGGGGTCCACACCCAGTTCCTGAGCGACGGGGTCATGGGCCTGGTGGCCACAGGTGTGATCACGAACCGCAGGAAAGGATTCAACGAGGGCAAGCTCGTGGCGAGCGGCGCCATCGGCTCCAGCGATCTCTACGAGTTCCTGCACGACAACCCAGGCATCGAGTTTCACCCCTCGGACGTGGTGAACGACCCGGGGATCATCTCCCGGCACAACCGAATGGTGGCCATTAACATGGCCATGGCCATGGACCTCACAGGGCAGGCCGCGGTCGACGCCCTGCCTTACAACCACTTTTCCGGCGTGAACGGGATCATGGACTTCGTTCGAGGGGCGAGCCTTTCCCCGGGCGGGAAGAACATCCTGATGCTCCTCTCCACTACCATGGACGGAAAGAGCAGCCGCATCGTCTCCTCTCTGGGAGATATTCCCGTGGTCGTCCCGCGGGGCGACGTGCAGTACGTGGTCACCGAGTACGGCATGGTGAACCTCTTCGGAAAAAGCCTCCAGGAACGGGCCATTGCCATGATCAGCATCGCCCACCCCGACTTCCGGGACGAGCTCTTCCACGAGGCCAAAAAACTGGGGCTTCTGGGGCCCGAACGGACCCTGGCCGAGACCATTCGAAGCGTTTACCCCCTCAAGATCGAGGAGGTTCGGGAGATCAAGGGCCAGCGTGTGCTCTTTCGTCCCGCCCGTCCCACGGACGAGCGCGGCGTCCAGGAGCACTTCTACAACATGGATCGCCGGGATGTGATCCGGCGCTTTATGCATGAGAAAACCGCGTTCTTTCGGGAGGACGTGGCCGGCGTGTTCCAGGTGGATTACATCCACGACATGGCCATTGTGGCCGTGATCGGCGATCCGGGCTTCGAAAAGATCATTTCCGTGGCAGGATACTTTCATGAACCTTCTACGAATACAGCCGAGGTCGCCTACAGCGTGGATGGGGAGTGGCAGGGAAATGGGATCTCCTCCATCCTCCAGGGAAAGCTCACGGAAACCGCGAGGGAGCAGGGAATCCGCGGATTCACGGCCTATGCAGACCCCACGAACCGGGCCATGATCACCCTCTTCAAGAAGCTGCCGTACGAGGTAACCACGACCTACGAGGGGGACATGGTGGTGCTTAGGTCCCGTTTCGACCGTCCCCGAGGCTGATGATCTCTCGCCAAGACGCGAAGCCGCCAATACACAATAGAATATCCTATTGTTTGTGCTTACGAAACAATACAACAAAGCCATTCGGTTATTCCATGAATAAACCGCCTGCGGCAAAAAGGAGGAACGAGGCATGGACAACCACCGGAACCTCTATGACGCCCACCTCGAGGACTATCGCAAGGTCGCTTACGTCCCGGACCGGGAGACGTACGACGCGATGTACCGGCGCTCGATCGATGACCCGGAAGGCTTCTGGGCCGAGCAGGCCCTGCAGTATCTCACGTGGGACCGATCCTGGGATTTTGTCCTGAAGCACGACTTTCACGAGGCCCGAATCGAGTGGTTCGGGGGCGGCGTGCTGAACGCCACGACCAACTGCCTGGACCGGCACCTGAACACGCTCAGGGACAAGGTCGCCTACTACTGGGAGGGGGACAGCCCCGAAGAACGAAGAACCATCACCTTCGGGGAGCTTCACGAAGAGGTGAACCGCATGGCCGCCGTGCTCAAGGCCCGTGACGTAGGCAAGGGGGACCGCGTGGTCATCTACATGCCTATGATCCCGGAGCTTCCCGTGGCCATGCTGGCCTGTGCCCGCATCGGAGCGGTCCACAGCGTGGTCTTCGGCGGCTTTAGCGCGGAGGCCCTGGGAAACCGCATCCAGGACTGCGACGCCAAGATGGTCATCACCGTGGATGGAGGATTTCGGGCCGGCAAGAGCGTTCCGCTCAAGCAGAACGTGGATGAGGCCCTGAAGTCCTGTCCCGGTGTGAAAACCGTCCTCGTGTTCGATCGGGCCGGCCTGAAGCCGGTGCTCGACCCGAGTCGGGAGGTCTGGTGGCACGAGGCCGTGAAGGACCCGAACCTCCCTTCTCACGTGGATCCGGAGCCCATGGGGGCGGAGGACCCGCTTTTCATTCTGTACACCAGCGGCAGCACGGGAAAACCCAAGGGGGTGGTTCACACCCACGGCGGGTACCTCCTGTACGCGGCCATGACGAACCGGCTGACCTTTGACATGAAAGACGACGAGGTGTTCTGGTGTACGGCGGATATCGGATGGGTCACCGGGCACAGCTACGGGGTGTACGGTCCCCTGATCAACGGGTTCACGAGCGTGATCTATGAAGGGGTCCCCAACTACCCGGGCTTCGACCGGTACTGGGAAATCGTGGCGCGGTACCGGGTGGCCAAGTTCTACACCGCTCCCACGGTAATCCGGGCCTTGGCCAAGGAGGGGCACGAGTACGTGGAAAAGCACGACATTTCGTGCCTCAAGCTCCTGGGATCGGTCGGCGAGCCTATCAACCCGGAGGCCTGGCGCTGGTACTATCATTACGTGGGCCGGGACTGGTGCCCCATCATGGACACCTGGTGGCAGACCGAAACCGGCGGGCACATGCTCACGCCGCTTCCGGCTGTGGCCCCCATCAAACCGGGATCCTGCTCCTTTCCTTTTTTCGGTGTGGACCCGGTCATTCTCGACGACGTGGGCGAGCCCGTGAAGTACCCCGACCAGGAGGGAGTGCTGTGCATACAGCGTCCCTGGCCCGGCATGGCCCGCACGGTCTTCGGGGATCACGAACGGTTCAAGGAAACGTACTTCAGCCAGGTGCCGGGTATGTACTTCACGGGGGATGGGGCCAAGCAGGACGAGGACGGGTACTACTGGATCATTGGCCGGATCGACGACGTGATCAACGTCTCGGGGCACCGGCTGGGCACGGCGGAAATCGAATCCGCCCTCGTGCTCCACGCCAAGGTGGCAGAGGCCGCAGTAGTGGGCTTTCCTCATTCCGTAAAGGGGCAGGGAATCTATGCCTTCGTCACGCTGAACAGCGGCGTGGCCAAATCGGACGACCTGAAAAAGGAACTGTTCGCCCTCGTGAGATCGGAAATCGGGCCCATCGCCACGATCGACGTGATCCAGTGGGCGGATGCGCTGCCGAAGACGCGAAGCGGAAAGATCATGCGTCGCATCCTCCAGAAAATCGCCGCGGGAAAGACCGACGAAATCGGGGACACCTCCACCATCGCGGATCCCGCCGTTGTGGACCGGCTGATTCAGGAGAGTGCAAGCACGTAACCGGGATTTGGGAGCCATGCGCTTCATCGACAAACGAGGGGAGCCTTTCGAGGTGAGGGCGTGGAAGGACGAGGACTACCCCGGCCTGTACACCATGTACAACGGCTTCTCGCCCAAGGGAAAGTACCAGGGCGTCCCCCCGGTGGCCGAGGATGCTTGCCGGAACTGGATCGGAAACCTCGTTCAAGACGGTAAGAACCACCTGGCCATTCGCAGCGGGCGTGTTATCGGTCACGTGGTAATCCTCGCGGACAAGCCGAAGGCCGAGGGAGAATATCTCATCTTCGTCAGCCAGGACGAGCGGAATCGCGGGGTAGGTACGCGGCTCACCGAGGCCGCCGTGACCTATGCACGCGCCCTGGGTCTTCGAAGGCTCTGGCTAAGCGTGGGCACGTACAACTTTCCCGCCATCGCCCTGTACCGCAAGTTCGGGTTCCGGTTCAACGACGACGACCGATGGGAGAGCGAGCGCACCATGCACCTGAGCATCGAGGAATAAAACACAAAAGACGTTCCTCTCGCCAAAGATCGCGAAGAAGAGCAAAAAGCATTTCATTTTTTCTTTGCGCCTTGGCGTCTTGGCGAGAAAATCTGACCCCCGAAAGGCGACCCATGCCGCGGAAGGTAGGCATTGTTCGAGACGAACGGTTCCTGGAGCACAAGACAGGGCACCTCCATCCGGAGCACCCGAACCGCCTTGTGGCGATCCACCGGATCCTGGACGAAGGGGTGGGCGAGGGGCTCATCGACATGGAGGCAGAGATGGCCACCATGGAACACCTGGAGCTGGTGCACACCCCGGGGCACATCAAGAAGGTGCTCAAGACCGCGGACCAGGAGTTCACGAGCCTCGCTCCGGACACCCCAGCCAGCGCCAAGACGTACCTGGCGGCCTGGCTGGCCGTGGGAGGGTGCCTTCGGGGTCTCGAGTCCATGCTCACGGGAACGTGCGACGTCTGCTTCGCCCTGGTGCGCCCCCCGGGCCATCATGCCCTGCCCAACCGGGTCTCCGGTTTCTGCATCTTCAACAACCTGGCGATCACAGCCCGCTTTGCCGCCAAACGCCATGGATTTCAGCGCATCCTCATTGTGGACTGGGACATTCATCACGGTCACGGTCTCAACGACCTCTTTTACACGGAAAAAGGGGTCTTCTACTTCTCCACCCACGACACCCTGCTCTACCCCTACACGGGAGACTGGGGCGATGTGGGCGAGGGGGAAGGCCGGGGGTACACCGTCAACATCCCCCTTCCCCGGGACATGGAAGACCCGGACATGCTCTCCCTTTACGAGCGGACTCTCGGCCCGATCATCCTCCGCTACGAGCCCGAGCTGATTCTTGTAGCGGCCGGGTTCGACGCCCACAGGGACGACCCGGTGGGCCGAAGCCGCCTCACCGAGTCCGTGTTCGGGGATCTGACCCGCCTCTTACTCCGCCTGGGTGCGGAGATCGGGCAGCCCCCCCTTCTCCTGGCCCTGGAGGGCGGGTACGATCCTCCGGCCCTGGCCCGATGTGTCCGGGAGGTCCTGATCGCCCTGCTCCAGGAAGATGGGGCTGAGAGGGCTGTCGCCCAGAAAACGGCCCGTGCGTCCGAGCTCGTATCAAAGGCCCGCGAAGCCCACGAGCCGTTCGCCGTGTGGACGGACGTCCCTGCATAGAAAGGCTGGGAGGAGCCGACATTTCATGATCAAGGCAAGAGTCAAGGCAGAGAATCCCGGCGCGAACCTCGGGGAGTACGAATCCACCCGGAAGAGGTTCTCGTGGGCCGAGGAGGAACAAGCGCTCCTGGGCCCCGAGGCCTCACGGATCAACATTGTCACGGCGTCCGTGGACCGTTGGGCATCGAGTGCAGCTGAGCGCGACCGGCCGGCCCTGATCTTCGAAAAGGACGGCGAGGTTCGAACGTTCACTTACGCGGAGTTCAAAGCCGCCTCCTGCCGCTGGGCGAACCTCCTCCGTCACCACGGCATGCGTTCCGGGGAGCGGTTCTTCATCTTTCTCCCTCCCTGCCCGGAAACCTACCTGGCCATGCTGGCCTGCGCGCGGCTGGGCATGGTGTTCTGCAATGTCTTCTCCAGCAGTACGTACGACGAACTCGAGGTCCGGCTTCAAACTGCCAAGCCTGCCGGGGTTCTCACTCACCCCGATCTTGCAGAGCAGCTACCCCTGGACGGCATGGAGAGCGTCCGTCGCGTCTTCCTCGTGAACGGTCCACCTCCGGGCACGGGGCAGGGTGAGGTATTGATCCAGGAAGAAATCGACGGAATGGCCGATACCTTCTCGAATCGTCTTTTTCCTCGTAGGGCTCCTCTTTATCTGAACTTCACATCGGGCTCCACAGGGACCCCGAAAGCCATTGTGCACACTCATCTGGACATGGTAGGCATTTATGCCACGGCCCGGTTCGTGCTCGACCTGACCCCGGATACCCTCCTCTGGACCGAAGCCCAGCCGGCCTGGGTTACGGGCACGGTATATGGAGTTTTTGCCCCCTGGCTCTGCGGGGCCACTACCCTTGTCCAGGGGGATCCCTTCTCCGCCTCCAACGTGTATCGAACCCTTGAAAAGCATCGGGTTTCGGTCTGGTACACCACGCCCACCACCATCCGGCACCTTGTGGAGGCCGGCGAGGACCTGGCCGGACGATACGACCTCTCATCCCTGCGGCACGTGGCCACTGTGGGCGAGCCCCTGGTCCCGGACCTCTTTTACTGGGCCCGAAAGCACCTTCGGCACACCCTGCACGATACGTGGTGGATGACCGAAACCGGCATCATCTGCCTGGCCAACTTCCCATCCATGGATGTCAAACCCGGCTCCATGGGCAAGCCCGTGCCCGGGATGAAGGCGGAAATCCTGGACGAGGAGGGAGAGCCCGCACCTCCTCTCACCATGGGCGAGCTCGCCCTGAAGCTGGAGTGGCCCGGGCTCATGAGCGCCCTGTGGGGCGATGAAGAGCGATACGAGCAGTACTTCCGCGTTCCGGGCTGGTTCCTCACGGGGGACATGGCCTTGATGGACGACGAGGGGTACTTTTACCACCAGGGCCGAAACGACGACCTGATCAAGGTGGGGGGCATCAAGATGATCGGCCCTTACGAGATCGAGCACGTCCTCTACATGCACCCGGCCGTGGCCGAGGCCGCGGTGATCTCCAAGGGCGGCGATCCGGGCTCGGGTAGATCCTCGGTCAAGGCCTTTATCACCCTTCATCCCGGCGCCTCCCCTTCGACCCGGTTACACCAGGAGATCCGAGCCTTTCTTCGGGCCAATCTCTCCCCGGACATCGTGGTCCGCGAGATCGCCTTCATCGACCGGATCCCCAAGACCCGAAGCGGAAAGATCCTGCGCAGAGTGCTCCGCGCGCAGGAGCTCGGACTTCCGGTTGGAGAGACCCTGAACCTCAAGGAGTAGCGGCGTCACTTCAGGGAATCCTGTCTCGACATTGCAGCGTTACGAAGCCTCTATTTCCCAAACAGCAAGCCCAACCTTGCGCTCAGGAGCCCCCTCGAAAAGTCTCCGGAAGATCTCTCAATCCAAGGTGAGAATAGACAGACAAAAATGGGTGGGGTCAAGGAAAAGACATTTTCGATCCGGCGTGGGGCGCTTTGATGTGAAACCGCTTCATCTGGCTCCAGACACTGGTACGGGAGATGCCAAGGATCCGGGCCGCCTTGGACTGGTTGCCCCCGGAGGCCTCCAGGGCCTTGAGCAGGCGCTCCTTCTTCAGCTCTTCGATGCCGGCCGGAGCGCTCTCCGAAGGAGGGGGCTCCGTGGTGTTCCGGGCAATCGGGTGGGGCAGGTGCTCGATCCCGATCATTCGATCCTGGCAGGAGACAAAGGCGAACTCAAAGGCGCTCCTCAGTTCCCGGACATTGCCGGGCCAGGGGTACTTCACCAGCGCATCCATGGCCTCCCTGGAAACGCCCTCGATGTCCTTGCCGCTTTGAAGCCGAATCAAGCGAAAAAATGACATGGCCAGCAAAGGGATATCCTCGGCCCGCTCCCGTAATGGCGGAACCCAGATGGGAATGACATTGATCCGGTAAAAAAAGTCCTCCCTGAACGCCCCCGTATCGATCAACTTTGGAAGGTCCCGGTTGGTGGCGGAAATGATCCGCACATCCACGTGGACAGGCTGATGATCCCCCACCCGCTCGATGACTTTCTCCTCCAGGACTCTCAAAAGCTTGACCTGCGTGGCCAGGGGCAGGTCCCCGATCTCGTCCAGGAAGATGTTCCCGCCTTCGGCCGCCTCGAAACGACCTTCCCGGTCCCGGTGAGCCCCAGTGTAGGCCCCTTTCACGTGACCGAAGAGCTCGCTTTCCAGGAGCGATTCATTGAGGGCTGCGCAGTTGACCTTGATGAAGGGTTTTTCCTTTCGGTGGCTGGACTCGTGGATGGCCTTGGCCACCAGTTCCTTTCCAGTGCCGCTTTCACCGTGGACGATCACCGGGGCATCGGACTTGGCCGCATTGGCAATCAGGTAGAAGACCTGCTGCATCCTCGCGGAGGTCCCGATCATCCCGTGGAACCGGTCCTTCTGGTCCAGCTCCCGCCGGTAGGTCTCGATCTGCCTTTCCTTGTCAATCAGGTCGGTCACATCCGTCACGGTTTCCACCGCCCCGATGACCTTGCCGTTCTGATCCTTGAGGACCGAGGCGTTCTTTACGACATGTACCATGTCGCCGTTCTTTTGGCGCAGTTCGCACCGCTGCTGGCGCAGGGTCCCCTGTTGAAACAGGATACAGAAGCTGCCTTCCGCCTCCAGGGCGAACTCGCATGTGGAGCAGGACAGCAAGGCACACGGCTGGCCGATGAGCTCCTCGTGGGAGTACCCGGTAATCTCCTCAAACCCTCGGTTGGCAGAGACAATGGTCCCGTCCGTGTTCACGATCATCACGCCGTCCTGGATGGTATCGACTACGGTTTTCCAGTAGTGGTTCAGATGATGCCTCAGTTCATAGTCTGTATCGCGCATGTGAACGCTCCTGTTTAACAAGTGAACAAACAAAGCGTTCATGTTCTTAACATCTAAACAGGCTCTTGGCAAGCCTCCGGACCTAGAAATCGACCTCCATACCACGGAAATATCCAAAAACAAGGCCAACGGGCACATTCTCGTCTCCAAAAATATTCCACTTTTTCAGCAAGTTGATAAGATTTTGGTCTTCTTGCCCGCGGGCATCCCGATTCCGAAGACAAGGCTTGGCACTCTATTTGCTCAAGGGGGAAGCCGTGGAATCGCTCATTCAACTCTTTCCAAGCAGTTTTGAGACTATCTATGCATTCTTTCGACTTGAGACACACCATCATCCCGTTTTCTCTCTTGCGTATCAGCAATATCTTCAAAGAGATGGCGCTTGGAGAAACCATCGAAGTTGAATGGATCGATCCAGACATGCACGAGGACTTATTAAAAGTCCTTCCTAAGGGGACTTATGAAGTCCTGATCATCGAAAAGATTGGAAACGAAGAAGATGGATATCGAATGCAGTTGAAGAAGAGCAAACAAGAACCTTTCACACGTACAGAGGAGAAAAAAATGCCCGAAGATCTGAGTACTGTTCAAACTGCAAGTACCGTGGATGCCCGAGGCAGTGCCTGCCCGGGGCCGCTTTTGGAGGCCAAAAAAGGCATCGGAAAAGTCAAAGTGGGTGAAGTCCTGGAGGTCTACTCCAATGACTCCGGAACTCGAAGGGACATTCCGGCCTGGGCCAACAAGGTCGGACACGAGTACCTGGGTGCCCTGGAAGCCGATGGATACGACAAACACTTTGTCAGGAGAAAGAAGTAGGTGGAAGCACCATGGAAAGCACTCAATCAGGCCTTGATAAAGGGAAAATACTGATTCTGTCTACCGAAAGCTGTGCCTATCCCGGTGCGGACTCTGTGGGGCAGGCGCATTCGACCTACCCCACGAACACCTACATTCTTCGGGTGCGGGCTCCGGTCCTCTTTCCGGAACGGTTCTACCTGGACTGTTTCAAGAAGGGAATCAGCGGCATGATCGTCATGTCCTGCGGGGAAGAATGCCCGTATGACGGAGCCTACAAGGCTCTCGCCAAACGGATAGACCGAGTCTACAAGCTTATGAAGGAGCACGACCTGGACATTCGCAGGCTGCGGCTGACCGCCATATGCACGGTATGCAACCGCGCATTCTTGAATGAGGTGAACCAGATGAACGAGCTGGTTCAGGAGCTGGGACCGCCGGAGGTTTCCCGGAACTGAAGGTCTCCGTTCTTTTGACACGCCCTCACCCGGTGCTGCACCCACCACCCTTGGAAGGGTGAAGAAAATCCCGTGCATTGCTTCGAGGGGATGCGCCGCGAATCGGGTGACAAGGACGACCAGGCCTGGCCGTCCGCGGGAAAAGGGTTGAACGGGAAGGGCATTGAGGAAGAGAGGAAGACATGGACTCCATACGAAAGCTCGAGTTTGACGCGTTGGTGGTTGGCGGTGGGATTGCAGGCCTCCAGTCGGCCCTGGATCTGGCAGATCAGGGGTTCCATGTGGCGGTTGTGGAACGGGATGCATCCATTGGTGGAAAAATGATCCGCCTGTCCAAGGTCTTTCCGACCCTCGACTGTGCCAGCTGCATCACGACGCCAAAGATGGCGGCTGCGGCCCATCACGAGAAGATCAACCTGTTTACCAATTGTGACGTGACGTCCCTCGACCGCCGCGAAGACCGGGTTATCGCGTCAGTGACGCAACGTCCGCGGTATGTCGATCCAGACAAGTGTATCGGATGCAGGCAGTGCGAGTACGCCTGCCCGGTCTACGTGCCCGATGAGGAGCAGGGAGGCTTTTCTGCGACCAAGGCCATTTCCATTCCCTTTTCCAACGCCATCCCTCAGATCGCCGTGCTGGATGCGGAAAACTGCATGCTGTGTGGAAAGTGCGCCACGGTCTGCCCCACCCATGCCGTGGATTACTTTCAAAAGCCGGAGGAGGTTCTCATTCGGGCAAAAACAGCGGTCCTGGCCACCGGCTTCGAGCTGACGCCGATAGAAACCAAGCAGCAGTACGGTAACGGCCGTATCCCCAATGTGATCACGTCCATGCAGATGGAGAGGCTCCTGGCCCCTCACGGCCCTTACAACCGCGTCCTCAGGCCGTCGGACGGCATGGAGCCGGATTCCATCGCCTATGTCCAGTGCGCCGGATCGCGGGACAAGAGCATGGGGGTCTCCTACTGCTCCAGAGTCTGCTGCATGTATGCTATCAAGCAGGCCATGCTCATCTCCGGCTCGCTGCCCCTGGCGGACATTACCATTTACTACATGGACATCCGCGCTTTTGGAAAAGGGTACGAGCAGTTCTACCAGAATGCCAAGGCCATGGGCATCGAGTTCGTCAAGGGCAAGGTCGCTTCTATCCATGAAGGGGAAAACGGGTCTGTCACCCTTCGCTACGAGGATCAGAACGGTGAAGGGGTGTCTACGGCGGATCACGACCTGGTGGTGCTGTCCCTGGGGATGGTTCCGGCCTGGAACCCCGAAGGGATCTGCGAGGTCTCCTCAGGGCCGGACCGGTTTATTCGAACGATACAGCCCAAACTTTCCCCGACGCGAACCGATATGGAAGGGGTTTTCGTCGCGGGAACGGCGGCCGGCCCCAAGGACATCGTGGACACCATCGCCGAGTCCGGTGCGGCGTCCGTGGAGGCGGCCAAGTACCTTGCGCGCCTGGATTGCACGAACGGTCTCGACAAGGAGAGAGAGGCGGCTCGGGCCGTTCAAGCCTGAACCCCTCCCGTGGGATTGCGGAACCCGTTGGCAGGAGAATCCGGAATGACCGAAGAGAAAAAGAACAAAAACGCTGAACCCACGCAGGCAAAGGTGGGCGTCTACATCTGCTACTGCGGCGGAAACATCTCGGATCACGTGGAAGTGGAGACGGTCCGGGACCGGGTGGAACACCTCCCTGGGGTCTCCGTGGCGCGTACCAACATGTTCATGTGCTCGGACCCAGGTCAGGAGATGATCATGGAGGACCTGAAAAGCGGTGCCGTGAACCGAATCGTGGTCGCCTCCTGCGCTCCCAGCCTCCATGAGAACACGTTTCGAAGCGCCCTGGCACGAGCCGGAGCAAACCCCTATATCTACGACCATGCCAACATCAGAGAGCAGGTCAGCTGGGTCCATCACGGGGAGGAGGCCACAAACAAGGCCACCCGGCTGGTGGCGGCCGCCGCGGCCAAGGCCGAGAGACTCGAACCCCTGGAACCGATCCGGGTCGATGCCCGGCCCCACGCGACCGTCATCGGGGGTGGCATCGCAGGTCTCCGGGCGGCAAAGGACCTGGCCGGGCGCGGGATCGAAGTGGCCCTGATCGAAAAGACCCCGTTTCTCGGAGGGCGGGTGGCAGAATTGGACCGAGTGGCGCCCACTGGAGACCGGGCTGAGGACCTGGTGAAGGAGCTGGCCGGAGAAGTCCTGGAGGATCCGAACATCACGGTTCACACCTGCTCCTCTGTAGCGTCCTTCGAGGGGTATGTGGGGAACTTCAGGCTCGGCCTGAAAACAGAACCTCCCCGGATCGGCATGGAACCGGTTGATCCCGGCAGCGGCGCCCGAAACGCGTACGTACCTTTTTCAGGCGTGTGCCCCCAGCCGATCCCGGAAGCCGCTGAAACCCTGAGCCTCGAGACGGGCGTGGTGGTGCTGGCCACGGGCTTCCGGCCCTACGTGCCGCGCCGGGGAGAGTACGGATACGGGGAGTTCGCGGAGGTGGTCACGCTGAGCGATCTGATCCGGATCCTGGCCGAAGCCTCGGACGGCGATTGCCTGATCGTCAACGGCCGGAAGATCCGGAGCATAGCCATGATCCACTGTGTCGGGAGCCGTCAGATTCCCGGCATTCACCCGGACGACGAGACCGGGCACCTGAACGAGTACTGCTCCCGTACCTGCTGCACGGCCAGCCTGGACGCGGCCCACAGGATCCGAATATCCCATCCCGGGACCCACGTCTACGAGTTCTACCGGGACATCCGGACCTACGGCCGCGGGCAGGAGGAGCTTTACAACGACACAGCCAAAAGCGGCGTCGTCTTCCTGCGCTTCGAGGCCGAGGATGCGCCCGAGGTCCTGCAGGGCGAGGAATCCGAAGACTATCCCCTGCGAGTCAAGGTCAGGGATACGCTGACCTTCGGTGAAGAGGTGGAGGTACCCGCGGACCTGGTTGTCCTGGCAACGGGAATGGAACCGACCGGCATTTCGGAGCTGGTAGAGATGATGAAGCTGCCGGTCGGCATGGACCGGTTTCTGCTCGAGGTCCATCCGAAGCTCAGGCCCGTGGAACTGCCTCAGACCGGTCTGCTGCTGGCAGGGACATGCCAGGCCCCGATGGACGTGGGGGAGGTGTGCAATGCGGCCGGCGCGGCCGCGGCCAAGGCAGCGGCCCTGCTCGGGCGGGGGTACGTGGAGCTTGACCCGTTCGTGGCCCAAGTGGACCCCGCGAGGTGCAAGGGGTCAGGTGCTTGCGTGGAGGCCTGCCTTGTAGACGGCGCCTTGAGAATGGTGGAGGAACAAGTGGAAGGGAAGACCGTGCGCCGTGCCGAGGTCACGCCGGCGCTCTGCACCGGTTGCGGGGCCTGCGTTGCCGTGTGTCCTGAAAACGCTATTGACATCAACGGCTGGACCCTCGAGCAGTATGACGCCATGGTGGATCGAATTGTAGCCGCGGATGAGGCGGCTTGATCGAGAGGAACGCCGAAAGAGAGGACGGGCCGGAAACGCGCTGCACGGACGAGGTGAAAGCATGAGCCGGAAACAAGGGAAGCAGGTGGGTTTCGACAAAGAGGCCTTGAAAACGCTTCGTGAAAGCCGAAAGGCATGGATCGAAGAGGCCACGAGCAGGATGCGGGAGCAGAAAAAGAAAACCCGGGCCATTCGGGATCATCTGAAGAACGGCCCGCAGACCGTTCCTGCGATCGCATCGGCCATCGGGGCCGAGACCGCAGAGGTCCTCTGGTATGTGGCGACCCTGAAGAAATACGGCGAGGTCAGGGAAGCGGAAAAGGACGGCGCATACTTCATGTATGAACTGGCCGAAGAGAAGGCCGCGGAAGCGACGGATTGATTTCGACCTGTGCGAAAGGAAAGGGAGGCATCGGGGAACCCGACGCATTCCTGGGAGGAAAAACATGGCACAAGTGAACCTGGACTTTGCCGAAGAAATCGCAAGCTACGGAAGCGGTACGGCGCTGGAGTGCTTCAACTGCGGGACCTGCGCAGCGATCTGCCCCTTGATCTACGAGCATTTTCCACGGCGGATGATCCGCTACATCCAGCTCGGGGCCAGGGATCGCATCCTGGACAACGCCCGGGAGCTCTGGCGTTGCCTTCACTGCGGTCTCTGCACACAGACCTGTCCGCGGGAGGCGAATCCCGGAGAAGTGATCCTGGGATTGAAACGCTTTGTGGTCTCGAACTGGAGGAGGTCCTGACATGTATGATCCCAGGATGATCATCGATCTGATTGCCGACAATGTCAAAAAAACCAAGAATCCTTTTGGGATTCCCAAGTTCGCCGTCAACAGCTGGTGGAAAAAGGCCGAGGTAGGCAGAAAAGGGGATGCCCTCCTGTTTACCGGTTTGATGTATCAGTTCATTCCCTACATCGAGAAATCCACTGCGTATCTGGAGCGCTTCGAAGACACGAAGTGGGCCGACTACATGGGCTACGGAAAATACGTGCCCAAATGGGTGTCGGGGCTCGGCCTGGCCGCGATCACACCCGGGAAGGAGAAGGAAAAATTCAACCGGATTTTACAGAATATCGCGATGATCCTGACCCGCTCCGGCGTGGATTTCTTTTACGACCCGAAGCTGGATGATTACAGCGGTGTCCTGCTCTACGACCTGGGCGATCAGGAAGGGTTCGTCGAGCAGGCGAAATATGTGGCAGCAAAACTGAGGGAGAAAGGCGTCCGCAAACTCATCACCGTGGATCCCCACACCACCTATGCCCTGAAGGTGCTTTACCCCAAGGTCACCGGGGAAAGCTTCGAGGTCCACGCCTACTTCGAGCTGCTGGACCTTCAATCGCACAACGGCCACCGGAGGATCGTCCTCCACGACCCCTGCTTCTACGGGCGATACCTGGAGCTCTCAGACGTCCCCTATCAGGTCCTCTCCGGCCTGGACATTGAGTGTGTGCCGGTCCGCGACTCCGGGGCCTACACCCACTGCTGCGGAGGACCGGCGGAGTCCATCTCTCCCAGGCTGTCCCAGGAGGTCGTAGGGCGCCGGCTCGAGGACCTGGAGAGCGCCCATGCGCCCATCGTGGCCATGTGTCCCATTTGCCTGGGCAACCTCAGGAAGGCCGGGGCAGACGTGGAAGATCTTTCCACCGTGATTGCCCGTCAGGTGGAATAGAAGCGAGGGTGAAAGAACGCAAGCCGTTTCATAAAGATACGTAACTTGCGTATTTATCACCCCGATTTCAACTGAACTGTATGAGGATTCATGATCTAGAACCCAGAGGAGAAGGAGAACGAAAGATGACGGAGAAGCAAGACAAGATTCTTTACATGTGCACCTGTGGCGAGAACAGATCGGAAATGGCCCACATCCCGTTCGCCCTTGCCAATGCGGCCCTTGCCATGGACATAAAGGCCACCATTGTCCTCCAGGGGGACGGGGTGTACATCGCCAAAAAGGGGTATGCTGAAACCATGCCCCCGGGCGGAGGGTTTCCTCCCATGAAGGAGCTCCTCCACACATTTCTCGAGGAAGGCGGAAAGATCTGGGTCTGCGGTCCCTGCATCAAGAGCCGCGATCTCCCGGAGTCCGAGCTGATCGAAGGTTCCGAGGTGACGGCGGCCGGTTCCGTGAACCTGGAGGCGATCGAATCCGACGCCGTGTTTGTGTTTTAGGTGAGGGGATAACGAAAATGAGGCTCGCCATGCAGCAGCAAATGAATGGATTTCCACCCTGCCGTGTGACCGACTTGATCGCATTGAAAAAAGACGGTTCAACGGTGCACTGCCGGGTCGCATTCGAGATCCTTCCGGTGGATTTTGTGGATCGAAAAAATCCGTTCCAGGCCCATATTTTCCTCGTTCGGTTCTCCGGGGACATCGACGGGCAGGATTTCGAGTTTCGAAAATGCTATGCACGCGGCTGCCCGAACAATTTGTGTCCGCATGTCTCTCAGGCGGTCATGATCGCCAACCGTTATCTCCAGCGGGATTATCGACGCCTGGAAGAGAGTGGAATCGATATCGACAAGCGGTTGTTTACCCTGGAAGACATGATGGTCAAGTACGAGGACGTTCATGAGGACAACGAAGCCACGATGACGATCGACGACGCCGTCAACCTCGCTCGAGAGGGAAACGCTGGGATCGTTGAAGTCAAACTCGAGTTTGTCCCCGGGGTTGAGCATTTTGCAAACTACCAGAAGGCGCAGATGTTTCTGATGGCCGACTTTTCGATCACACATCTCGGAAAACCCCATCACATGGAGCGATGCCTGGCCTGTTATCCCCATGAAAACGAACGGGAAGAGCGATCGAACAAAATCGACATTGCAAATGCGCGGCTGGCACGAGTCTACGAGGCCTTCGATCATGCTTCGATTCCGCATGAAAAGACCTTTTTTCACTCCTGATGTCAGGATGGTCTCGTTATGGCGACTTCAATGGGAAAGAGTGAAACCGCGGGTATCCGCCCTCCGAGCCGCATCAGCGACCTGCTGCAGTGGAAGCTACGGTCCTCCCGCGTCTTTTGTCGCGCCACGTTCGACGTCATTCCCATGTACTTCACGGAAGATGATCCGGCCTATAGGGCCCTGATGTTTCTGTGCCGTTTCAGTGGAACCATCGATGGAGAGGAATACGGATTCAGGAAATGCTATGCGCGTGGGTGCCCTGACGGGCATTGTCCTGCGACCTACAAGGCGATCCTGACCGCCAATCAGTACATGAAATCAGATTTGGAGAAGCTTCGCCGCGCCGGGATCCTCCTGGAAAGACCGAAGCTGACATTGGAAAGCTATGCGAAAAAGATTGAAAATCGCGCACTCGACCAAGGCGCGATGAGGATGGAGGATACCATCGCTCTGGCCAAGGATAGGGGTGGAATATCGATTGAACCCTGGCTTCAATGGGTTCATGCAAGAGAACAACTGCCTAATTTTGAAGTGAAAATGGTATTTCTCATGGTCAATTTCGCTGTTCATTATGACAATCAAATCAAGAATTATGAAATGTGCCTTTCCTGCTATCCATTAGATCAGGAGAATGAACAGAAAAACGAAAAAATCGTTGTGGCCAATGAACGGCTTCGATCTCTATATGCCCGACTTGAAGTGTCATTTACCCGCTTCAATAAACAATTTTTTTGACGGTATCGTAAAAATCTCTTCGACTTTTGTGAGCTACACTGATGTTTTTTGATGTGCAAAGGGTCATCGTTTGGTCCAAGGTTTTTTGCGACTCCATCACATTTGAGAGGAATTCTAATGCATGCTACCATTCAAAAACCAATCGAGGAAATCGTCCGTCACATCCAGGATGGCGAAAAGGTCTTTGTTGTTGGGTGCAACAACTGCGCGTGGAAATGCCACTCCGGCGGGGAGGATGAAACCCGGGCCATGGCGGAGCGCCTGGAAAGGAGGGGGATCGAGGTGGCGGGGTACACCGTGCCCGGTTCTCAGGGAATGTCGCTATGCAAGCTGGACAACACCCGGAAGGTCCTGATGGAAGATTATGCAGAGCAGGTCCGGCAGGCCGATTCCTTCCTGGTGCTGGGGTGCGGCCAGGGGGTTCACACCGTGATCGATGCCACGGACGGCGGCATGGTGCATCCCGGCTGTGACACCATTTTCGGTGGGGAGACGGTTTCTGAATCGGAAATCCAGGAGTACTGCTCCCTTTGCGGAGACTGCATTATCGAGTTCACCGGGGGGCTGTGCCCCATGACCCTTTGCTCGAAACAACTTCTGAACGGTCCTTGCGGCGGGGCGGAAGACGGGATGTGCGAGGTGGACAAAGATCGTCCATGCGGTTGGGTGCTGATCTTCGAGCGGCTTAAAAAACTGGGCCGCCTGGACCTGCTGGATGCCTATCAATCGCCGAAAGACCACGCCAAGTGGAGCCGTCCACGAACCCTGAAGGTGAGCCCGTTTGAAGCGACCTTCTGCTCGCAGGCCGGCCCATTGACCGTGAGCAATCAGGACTAGTTTCCATCCAGAAATGGCCCTTTTCCGCAATCTCGGCGTCAATCTGCGGTATTCCTTGTGCGAAGCACCTTATGTACATCTCCGCGGAATCCCTTGATTTCCTTGATCTTACGGAAAACTTCTCATTTCTGGATTGGAAACTTGCTAGTGCCCTGAGCTTGGTTTTTGGATGGGCACAAGGCTAGACATGCATTTCATGGAATCAGGAGACGAAAAATGAAGATCACGGATCTGTTCAACCGGGGCGAGTTTGTCGTCACCGGAGAGGTCGGCCCCATCAAAGGAGCCATTTCGAGGGACTGGCGCATCAACCCGACGTGTGCGAAAGAGGCCTGGTATCTCCAGGATCACGTCCATGCGGTCAATGTGACCGATAACCAATCCGCTGTCATGCGGCTGGGGTCCCTGGCCGCCAGCGTCGGCCTGAAGCAGCGGGGGATCGAGCCCATCTATCAGCTGACGTGTCGGGACCGCAACCGAATTGCGCTGCAAAGCGACCTGCTGACCGCCTATTCCTTAGGAATCGACAATGTTCTTCTTCTCACCGGCGACCACATTCAGCTCGGGGACCACAAGTCGGCCAAACCGGTATTTGACCTGGATTCGGTCCAGCTTATCGCCATGGCGCAGGGCTTGCGTGAAGGCCACGATATCACGGGAAATCCTATAGAAAACCCCCCGGACATGGCCCACGGCGCCGTGGTCAATCCCAACTTCGTCCCCCTGGAGCTGCAGCTGCTCAAGATGAGGAAGAAGATCGATGCAGGCGCCGAGTTCTTCCAGACCCAGGCGGTTTACGACGAGGCGGTCTTTGAGGCCTTCATGGAAAAGGCGGAGGGCATGGGCCGACCGATCCAGGTCGGGGTTGTGGTTCTCAAGTCCCCCCAGATGGGGCGTTTCATGAACAAGAACGTCTCTGGAGTCCGCGTTCCCCAGGAGTGGATCGACGCGATCGGATCGGTGGAGAGCGGCGATCGCAAGAAAAAGGCGGCCGAGATGATGGGAACGTTTATTCGGAAAATCAAACCCATGGTTCAGGGTGTGCACATCATGCCTCTGGGCTGGACTGACATCGTGCCGGATATCCTGGACCATGCCGGGATCTCCGTGAACGGGACCCCCCCGGAGGTCCGGGCAGTGGATTCTTCTATGGCGGCCCAAGGATAGGGGAACCCCAAGAATCCGCCAGCTGCCGAAAGAAAAGAGGGGTATCGGCGACCAGCTCCCCGGGGTTCTGGAAACGACGGAACCGGCAAGCGCGATTTCGCCCTTTGGGGATCGGAGATGTACAGCCAAGCCATGAAACAGACAGCGCCTATGGATTCCGTGTCTTTCATATCCGCACCTTCGCCGGAGCGGTTCGAGGCGGTGATTCAAAGCATCAGCGACGGCGTTTTCACCGTGGATTCGAACTGGCGTATCACCTGCTTCAACCGGGCAGCCGAGGAGATCACGGGCATTC